>JBQGEO010000857.1:0-4786 GCA_052039655.1 Pararcticibacter sp. | reverse complement strand
GTCCGTATTTATCAGCCTGGCAGCCTGGTTGGGGTCGGTAGTGATAATTTCCACGTCCAGTGTCCGCGGATATATTTTGCTCTCCTTTAACACCTGCAAAGCCTGTTCCTTGTCAAGCTTTTTTTGAGTACAGGACTGGATGAGAAAGATAACCAATACAGATAATATCCATTTTTTCATAGTTCTTACCTTATTATAACAAACGTACAAAATTGTTTATATACTTGTAACAGCCGCTTTATTATAAAACAATGAAGAAATTTTCTGTTTTCGTATTCTTATTGTTTATCTGTCATGGTTTGTCTGCCCGGCAAGTGACTGAACTTCCGAAAGGCCCTGCAACAAGTATCCGTGGGATGAGCGTGGTCAGTTCAACTGTTGTCTGGCTTAGCGGAAGTAAAGGGTGGTTTGCCCGCAGTAAAGATGGAGGCAGAAGCTGGGATTGGAAGCAGCTTAAGGAATATGCTGCCTTTGATTTCCGTGGAGTAGCAGCATTTTCAGCAAGTAAGGCTGTTTTGATGAGTTCGGGGAGCCCGGCGGTGATCCTGTACACGGAAGATGGTGGTGAAAACTGGAAAGAGTCGTACCGGAACGAATCAAAGGAAATATTTCTGGATGGGATCAGTTTTTATAACGGGAGTGAAGGGTTGGTTTACGGAGATCCTATCCAGGGGAAAATGCAGCTGCTGAAAACGGAAGACGGCGGAAAGTCATGGGTAAATATTTCGGAAAAACTTACGATCCCGCTTGCCGAAGGCGAAGCAAGTTTTGCTGCCAGTAATACGGGGATTGAAACAAGGGCTGACGGAAGAACCTGGATCATTACAGGCGGCAAAGCTTCAAGAGTTTTTTATTCGCCTGATAAAGGGGAGAGCTGGCGGACTTTTGATTGCCCGATGCTGCATGGAAAAGAGACGCAAGGCCCTTTTTCGATCTGTTTCTACGACAAGAGCAGGGGTGCTATGGCAGGAGGGGATTATCAGGAAGATACGCTCAGCAGGAAGAATTTTTTTGTAACGGAGGATGGTGGGGCCACCTGGAGTGCGCCTGTTCGCGGGCCATCGGGATTCCGCTCCTGCGTAGCCTATATCAGCAAAAATATCCTGATCGCGACAGGTACCTCGGGCACGGATATTTCAAAAGACGGAGGCCTGTCATGGACTTCCTTGTCCTCACAGGGGTATCATGTCGTCTCTGTACTTCAAAAAAACCGTTCAGCACTTCTTGCTGGATCGGACGGGAGGATAGCTCTTATCCGGCTCTGAAGTATTGCCGCCTGCCTATCATTCCATTGTCATTAATCAGGCTTTGATTGGAATATCGGAAAAAGTCGATATATCTTTGTGGCATGGATCAGCTCGAAATTTTTAAAGCACTTTCTAATAAGACCAGGCTTGAGATTCTGCAATGGCTGAAAGAGCCTGAGATGCATTTTCCAGTACAGGAGGAGGGGGTATGTGTGGGACTTATACAGAAGAAAGCAGGGCTTACCCAATCAACAATTTCTGAATACCTGAGCATTCTTCAGCGCGCGGGCCTTGTGGAGGCAACCAGAGTAGGGCAGTGGACTTACTACAAACGCAATGAGCAGGCATTTGAAAAACTTAAGGAACTTATCAGCACAACTTTGTAAATAAAAAGCAAACATGAATACAGATAGTCTTTTCAGTCCGTTTAAATACAAGAGTTTAAACCTCAGGAACCGTATTGTGATGGCTCCAATGACGCGTTCTTTTTCGCCTGGCGGTATCCCGACAGACGGCGTCGCTGAATATTACCAAAAAAGGGCGGCGGGTGAAGCCGGGCTAATTCTTTCGGAGGGCACTGTGATCGACCGGCCTTCGTCTTCAAATGATCCGAATGTGCCTCATTTTTATGGAGAGCAGGCGCTGAATGGCTGGAAGAATGTGATAGACAGTGTACACCGTGCAGGGGGAAGCATGGGCCCTCAGATCTGGCATATGGGCGTGATGAATAATCACCATTCGGGTTGGGTACCTGAGGTCCCCTTTGAAGGTCCGTCAGGTTTAAATAATCCTGAACTGGAAAATGGCAAGTCTATGTCTGAATCTGACATTGCCGATACGATAGCTGCTTTCGGAAAAGCTGCTGCCGACGCAAAGAGGCTTGGCTTTGACTGTGTTGAAATTCACGGAGCGCATGGTTATCTCATCGACCAGTTTTTCTGGGAAGCTACCAATCTGCGTAAGGATATCTACGGAGGGGCAACTTTGGCAGAAAGAAGCCGCTTTGCAACTGAAGTGATCCGTGAAGTTAGGAAGCAGGTGGGAGATGATTTTGCTGTTATCATTCGCTTGTCACAATGGAAAGCCACAGCTTATACAATTAAGCTTGCCCGGACTCCCCAGGAAATGGAGTTATGGCTGAATCTCCTGGCAGATGCAGGTGCTGATATCTTTCATTGTTCCCAGAGAAGGTTTTGGGAGCCGGAATTTGAAGGGTCGGATCTGAACTTTGCCGGCTGGGCTAAAAAGCTGACGGGTAAGCCGACGATAACCGTTGGGTCGGTCGGATTGACAGGAGAATTCTTAGCTGCATTCCAGGGAGAGAGCTCAGATCCGAGCAGCCTGGATGAACTGATTCGTCGTTTTGATCGCGGAGATTTTGACCTGGTTGCAGTGGGCCGTCCCTTGCTTGCAGATCCTCAGTGGGTGAAGAAGATCCATGAGGGAAGGAATGATGAACTGAAAGGTTTTACGAGAGAGGCATTGGCAGAATTGGTATAATCAAATAATCATAACTATATTTTACAGAAAGAGGCTGTCTCCTGCATTTGCCTGAAACAAATGGGAGGCAGCCTCTTTTTTTTGATGAGGAACCCTTGTTTTTATTTTTTTTGCTGACTGAATGTCTTTAATATTGCGACCGTTTAAATTATCCTGAAAAAAGAAGAATTCCGGATAAATAATCAGGGTATTTATGAAAATTACAGCATTCGAGACAAGAGAAGATGAGAAAAGGGCGTTTAAAAAGTTAGCCGACAGCCTGAATATTGAAATTGCCTTAATTAATAAACCGCTAAACCAGCATACGATAGATTTAGCAGCGGGAAGCCAGGGCGTAACCGTGCTCGGTCATAGCAAAGTGGATGAGGGAATCCTTTCTAAATTAAAAGAGCTTGGTATTCATTACTTGTCAACCCGCACAATCGGGTATAATCACATTGATCTTGAAGCAGCGAAGAAGCTGAATATCAGGATCAGCAACGCCTGTTATGAGCCTCATGGAGTGGCTGATTATACTGTTATGTTAATCCTGATGTCTTTACGTAAATACAAACAGGCTCTGTTCAGGGCGAATGTGAATGACTATTCACTAAAGGGATTACAGGGGCGTGAAATGAGGGATATGACAGTAGGGATTATCGGAACAGGGAAGATCGGTGCAAAAGTGATTGATAACCTTTCGGGGTTTGGTTGCAGGATCCTGGCTTATGACACTTACCGGAACGAAAATATAACGGAAAAGGCAGAATATGTAAGCCTGGATGAACTTTATCAGCAGTCTGATATTGTCAGCCTGCATGTGCCGCTTCTTGAAAGTACATTCCAGATGATCAGCCAGGAAAGTATTTCTAAAATGAAAAACGGGGTGATCCTTGTAAATTGCGCAAGGGGGGAGCTGATGAACATAGCTGACCTTATTTATGCAATTGAGCATGAAAAAATAGGGGCCCTGGCCCTGGATGTCTTTGAAAAGGAAGAGGGGATCTATCACTTTGACAGAAGGACTGATATTATCAAAAACAGGGATATGGCCTATATCAGGCAATTTCCTAATGTGATTATGACCCAGCATATTGCATTCTATACAGACAGGGCTGTAGAGGAAATGGTGGTATGCGGTGTTCAAAGCCTGCATTCTTTTATCACAGGTGAAAAAGCCAGTACTGAACTCCTTTATTAGAACATCTTTTATAACGGCTCTTTTGCCCTCACTGCGCGTTGATAAAATCAAAATTGGAAGGTGTGATTTATCTCACATTTTGATAATATTGTAAAATGCAATCGTTTGTCATGAATTATTTGCAATAATAACATTGATATTTATCAATATATAAATATATGTTTACTTTTGTTGTGAAAATAACAATGAAACAAATGAAAACGATTTTATATTTCGCATTTTTAGTTCTCGCTTTATCAGTTAAGGGTTACGCGGACGAAAAGAACAAAGGAGAAAAGAAAGGAGCTGAGGTATCCTATTTCGCTGAAAATAATTTTCTTGCTAAATATCAGGGAGCAGAAAATGTAAAGTGGACTGTAACCAATCAGTTCCAGAAAGCAACTTTCACATTAAAAGGTGTGAAGCTTGCGGCTTTCTTCGATATGAACGGTGAATATATTGCTACTACGCAATTCGTGGATGCAAAGAAATTACCTGCAGTAGGCAAGAACAGATTAGAGAAGCTTTATAAAGGTTACGAGATCGAAGAAGTTGTCAGATATGACCTGGATTCTCAGGAAGATTCACGTCTGGAAATGCTAACAGGCAAGAGAGCTTATAACACTATCTATTTTGCAAGCCTTAAAAATAACGACCAGAAGGTAGTTTTGAAAATTACCCCTGACGGAGATGTATCTTATCTTAAAAATCTATAATAATCAGTCAGATTAAGAGCAATTAGAGAGCCTCTGCATTCCCGCAGAGGCTTTTTTTGTGAAAGTTTAATTTTTTAGGGGATAAAGTATCCGCAGGATGCTTTTATTTTGTTTGGAAAGCGTCTGCTTATTCAGATCCGGTTTAGTTTCATTTTTTCAGGATC
>JBQGEO010000856.1:0-4418 GCA_052039655.1 Pararcticibacter sp. | reverse complement strand
TGGATGAATCTCAAAATATCAAAAATCCAGGGTCTCAGCGCTATAAGGCTGTAAGGCTGCTAAGATCAAGAAACAGAATTGTCATTACGGGAACTCCTGTCGAAAATAACACCTTTGATCTTTTCGCCCAAATGTCATTTGCCTGTCCTGGTTTGCTCGGCAACCGCCAGTATTTTAAAGAGATCTACTCTGCTCCTGTAGACATGTTCCATAATACAAAGCGGGCGCGCGAATTGCAAAATAGGATTAGTCCCTTTATTCTGAGGCGAACGAAACAGCAGGTTGCCCCGGAGTTGCCGGAAAAAACCGAAATGGTTGTGTATTGTGAAATGGGAGAGGATCAGCGGAAAACCTACGAGGCCTTTGAAAAGGAATTCAGGGATTTTGTTTCTGCCACTACCGACGAAGAAATAAAGAAAAGCTCCATGTATGTTTTGAGAGGCCTCACGCGCCTGAGGCAGATTTGTGATTCTCCCTTGCTGATAAAAGGAGAAAAACTGAAAGGAAATGAATCGGCGAAGATCCTCACTCTTATAGAGCAGATTGAAACAAAAGCACCACAGCACAAGATCCTGGTCTTTTCTCAGTTTGTTTCGATGCTTGATTTAATAGCAGTGCAACTGAAAGACCGGAATATTGGTTTTGTCTCGTTAACCGGAACTACCCGGAACAGGGAGCAGGTAGTTGGTAAATTTCAGGATGATCCTGCGGTAAGGGTATTCCTGATCAGCTTAAAAGCGGGAGGCACCGGGTTAAACCTGACAGAGGCCGATTATGTTTACCTGGCGGAACCCTGGTGGAACCCGGCAGTTGAAAGCCAGGCAATTGACCGCTCACATCGCTTAGGTCAGAATAAAAAAGTGGTTGCTGTTCGCCTCATATGTCCGGGAACTGTAGAGGAGAAGATCATGAAATTGCAGGAATCAAAGAAAGATCTGACAGATCGCCTTATCAAGACGGAAAGTTCCTTTTTTAAAAGTTTATCAAAAAGTGATCTGTTATCCCTCGTATCGTAGGGAGTAAATAGAGAACAGTCAGGTAACAGTATTTTTACGAGCACTAATTCGCTGGTTCTGTGTTTTGGAGTTTGGTTAACTGGTTTGAATAGAGTGTTTTATGCGATTTTTGGCGTGGGTTCTGAAGTCGCTGTAAATCTTTCCGAAGAAATAGAGTCGTAATCCTGAACAAAGAAGAATAAATACTTGTTGAAGTATTGGTGACAGTTAATTTTTTACAAAGAGCAATAGTCCTTTTTACCGGGGGTGTTGCTCTTTGTGTTTTATAGAACTTCTTAATACATAACACGCATCCGTTTCCAACTTATCCGGATACTTTATCGCCGGCAGCCACATCTGCCCGCGTCGTGGCCCGCAACGAATATGGATACCTTCATTCAGTGTCTTTTATCATTTGTTAAACTTTGTTAAAATCTTTGGAAATTTTCTTTCTATAATAAAAATTTGTCTCCCGAAAAGGCTTATACCTAACCAATAATTCTATTGGTAGAGCCTACCTGAAACGGGAGCTATTCTCCGGTATGAATTATTTGGTTACAACGGCCTGGGTCAGAATACTAATTAATTAATGTACTGTTAGCTTTTAGATCTATGTTATCACTTTTTACGCGTCGTACACGTGCAGCGAAGTTTTATTTGAGTTTCTTTATTCTCATTGTATCCGGAGCGTCCGGCTTTAACAAATGTATCGCTCAGAATGTTACTCTTTACACGCCCTACACCAGGATCTCTGTCCCACCGGGAGAGTCAATTAACTACGATATCGATGTGATAAACAAAGGTAAATCGGTGTCAAACGCAGCAATCGCAGTGACGGGCTTACCCAAGGCCTGGACATATACGCTAAAGTCGGGCGGATGGACCGTCAACCAGGTTTCCGTATTGCCCAACGACAAGAAGACGCTGTCTCTCCAGCTGCAAGTGCCCTTGCAGGTAAATAAAGGCGCTTACAATTTTGCAGTTTCGGCAAAAGGACTAGGGCGTCTTCCGCTGACTGTAGTGGTGTCTAAACAGGGCACTTTTAAGTCAGAGTTCACCACTGCGCAGCCTAATATGGAAGGTGCGGCAAATTCATCTTTCACTTACACTGCAACCCTTAGAAACGGAACAGGCGCTGATCAGGTTTATGCGCTTAATTCAAATGTGCCGCCGGGCTGGAATGTGGTGTTCAAAGCCGACTATAAACAGGTTTCTTCTGTAAACGTGGAAGCCAATAAGACTAAAGATATTACCATCGAAGTGGATCCTCCGGATGAAACACCCGCCGGGAGTTATAAAGTACCGGTTATGGCTGCCACCAATTCCACGTCTGCCGAACTGTCACTCGATATGGTCATTACCGGTTCTTATGGTCTTCAGTTGACCACACCAACAGGCCTTCTAAGTACGAAAACTACTGCCGGGGACGAAAAAAGGGTGGACCTGACAATCAGAAATACCGGCACGGCAGCTCTCAAAAACATCTCCCTTCAGGCAGCTTCGCCGTCAAACTGGGAGGTGAAGTTTGAACCACTTAAAATAGAGAATCTAGAGCCGGGGGATACGACAAAGATATCCGCCACTATCAAGGCCGATAAAAAAGCAATCGCAGGTGATTATGTTGTAAGTCTTGAGGCTAAAACTGCCGAGGTTTCATCAAAAGCCGATTTCAGGGTTACCGTAGAAACGTCCCTCTTATCCGGGTGGCTTGGTTTGCTCATTATCTTACTTGCTTTAGGAAGTGTCTATTATCTGTTCAGGAAATACGGAAGGAGGTAGGCCGTGAGTTCAGCTATTATTGAGTTACGCGGACTTACCAAGAGATACGGCGCGTTCCTGGCAGTAAATCGTCTTGACCTGTCTGTTAACAAAGGCGAGATATTTGGGCTGTTAGGCCCGAATGGCGCAGGGAAATCAACGACCATCCTCATGATGCTCGGCCTGACGGAACCGTCTGGGGGAAGTGTAAGCGTTTGTGGGATAGATGCTACATCAAATCCCGTAGAGGTGAAGAAGCGTGTGGGGTATCTTCCCGATGATGTAGGCTTTTATGAAGATTATAGCGGCCTTGATAATCTTATTTACACCGCCCGGCTGAACCGGATTCCCCGGGAGGAAGCCGAATCCAGGGCGCTTAGCCTTCTCAGGCGGGTAGGATTGTCGGATGAGGCATCAAAGAAAACCGGAAAATATTCAAGAGGGATGAGGCAGCGCCTGGGACTGGCTGATGTGCTGATTAAAAACCCGGAGATCATCATTCTGGATGAACCCACTCTTGGTATCGACCCCCAGGGAGTACGGGAATTTCTTGATCTGATTGTCAAATTAAGCAGGGAAGAGCAATTAACGGTATTGCTGTCTTCGCATCACTTACACCAGGTGCAGCAGGTATGCGACCGGGTCGGAATTTTCGTAGGAGGCCGTTTGCTTGCCCTTGGAGATATCCCCACGCTCTCGCATCAGCTTTTTAACAAGGATAGCTTCGCTCTGACGGTGAAAGTAAAGCCAGCGGCCGGAACCTTCGCAGAGAATGAAAAACAGAAACTGAAGACTGTGATCAGTGCAGTGCCTGCGGTTACTACTATTGAGTTTTCGGGTGATACGATTACGATTGGCTGCACCTCTGATGCCGCAGCAGATGTCTCAAGGGCTGTCGTAATTGCCGGGTTCGATCTGGTATATTTAAATAACAAAGAATTTGGACTGGATGAAATCTATCAACGCTATTTTGAAGCAGGAGGTGCGAGTGGAACACGCAAATAAACATACCGCCCGGCCGCATCCGTTTTGGGTGATGGTTCAGAAAGAGGTAGGCGACCATGTGAGAAGCTGGCGTTTCCTGATCTTGCTTTTCCTGATCCTGCTAACTTGCATCGGGTCACTTTACACTTCTATAAGCAATTTACCCAAGTCGGTTAACCAAAGCGATCCGCAAAATGCTTTCCTGTTTCTGAAACTATTCACGCTATCTGACGGATCTCTGCCCCCTTTTCACGTCTTTATTGGTTTCCTTGGCCCTCTGCTTGGTATAGCACTGGGCTTTGATGCGGTCAACTCCGAACAGAACCGCGGGACCCTGAGCCGGATCATATCTCAACCCATACACCGCGACTACCTGATAAATGCAAAATTTACAGGAGCACTGATCGTAATAAGCACGTTGTTTTTCGCGCTTGGCTTCCTGGTAATGGGCTTGGGGTTGATCATTACGGGCATACCGCCAACTGCTGAAGAGTTTCTGAGGATAATATTTTTTCTTGCATTGAGTGTTCTCTATGTAGCCTTCTGGCTGAATATGTCAATCCTTTTTTCGATCAGGTTTAAACAGGCTGCTACATCGGCTTTGACATCTATTGCAGTATGGCTATTCTTTACGATCTTTTATCAGATTATCATTAGCCTCGTCGCAAAGCTGACCATGCC
>JBQGEO010000855.1:0-4835 GCA_052039655.1 Pararcticibacter sp. | reverse complement strand
GCCCTTATGTGCTCAGGAACACTTCACGGCTGATACTGCGGGACGGGGTAACTGGCTTAATGAAGTAAAGATCAGACAAGTTAAGATTAATAAGGAACAAACATCCCAGACGCCTTTACAGATCCTTTCCGGGGACGCGCTGCAACGTTTGAATAGCCTTTCTGTTGCGGATGCTGTGCGCTTTTTTTCAGGAGTTCAGCTAAAAGATTACGGAGGTGTGGGGGGGCTCAAGACCATTAATGTCAGGAGCATGGGTACAAATCATACCGCTGTGTTCTACGATGGCGTACAGTTGAGCAATGCACAGAACGGGCAGGTTGATCTGGGTAAGCTTTCCCTGGATAATATGGAGGAGATTGAGTTGTACAACGGGCAAAAAAGTACGATACTGCAACCTGCGAGAGGTTTTGCTTCGGGCAGTTCCCTTTATCTGAATACTGCTCTTCCCAAGTTTGAAGAGGGCAGGACCTTTCGGATGAGGACTTCTTTAAAAAGCGGCTCGTTCGGTCTCATCAATCCTTCTTTATTGTTGCAGAAGAAAGCCGGGGAAAATTTCTATGTCACATTAAGTACCGAATATAAGCGGGCAAATGGCAGATATAAGTTCCGGGACAGGAACGGGGAGTATGATACGACAATTGTGCGGCGCAATGCCGATATAGAATCAGGCAGGTTTGAGGCGAGTGTGTCGGCTCTTCTTGCTGATTCAAGCCAGGTTACTTCAAGATTTTATTTTTATAAGGATCAGCAGGGAGTCCCGGGATCCATTGTCAGTAATGTATATGACTTTAGTCAGAGGCAATGGGACAGGAATCTCTTTTTTCAAACTTCGTTCCGGAAGGAAAAGGGCAGGTACAAACTGATCGCTTCCGCTAAATATACTAACGATTACATCCGGTTTCTTGATCCTGAATATGTGAAGGACGAAGGTGTACTGCTCAATAATATTTTTAAGCAGCAGGAATTCTACTTTTCTCTGGCGAACAGGTACAGTCTTACCTCTAACTGGGGCGTAGCACTGTCGGCTGATTATCAGCGGAATTCCCTTGATGCTAATTTAGAACGGTTTCCTTATCCCACACGTCATTCGATGCTTGCAGCACTGGCAACGGAGATTAAATTCAGTGATATAGAGATCCAGGGAAATCTGCTTGCTACTTTGGTTGATGATCATGTTGAGCAATATTTCTCTGCCGGAAAAAAAACCGAACTGACTCCGACAGTGATGGCCTCCTGGAAGCCGTTTCACGACAGTGATTTTCGCCTGCGCGCCTTTTATAAGAATATTTTCAGGATGCCCACTTTCAACGATCTTTATTATACTAATATAGGCAGTACATTTTTGAAACCCGAATATGCAACTCAATACGATATAGGGTTCACTTATATTGCGCTGCTTGATGAAGAGGCTCTTTTAAGCCAGATTAGTGTACAGGCGGATGGTTACTATAACGTTGTTCGTGACAAGATCGTTGCTACACCATCTGCGAGCTTGTTCAGATGGGAGATGAGAAATTTAGGCAGGGTGCATATTAGCGGGATTGACCTGAATACCCAGACAAACTGGAGGTTCTCTGATCAGATTTCGGGAAATGCAGGAATCACCTATACCTACCAAAGGGCCGTGGATGTGACCAACCCGGAGCTGAACTACAAAGATCAAATACCCTACGTCCCATCCCACAGCGGCACACTTACTGCCGGATGCGAATGGAGGCATGTGGGTTTAAACTACAGCTATATCTATACCGGGGAGCGGTATAATCAATCGGCCAATATTCCGGCAAATTATGTGCAGCCCTGGTATACACATGATATCGCGCTGCGGTATGAGCAGAATAAGAGGTATCAACGTTATCGCATTACGGGCGAGGTTCTAAATCTCTTTAACCAGGATTTCGATGTGGTGGCTAATTTTCCGATGCCGGGCAGGTCATATCGTTTTACTTTAAGCTATACTTACTAATTATGAAATACAAATACTGTCTGTTAATCATTCTCTGCGCTCTGCTGTCCTTTGTAGGGGCATGCCGTAAAGATCCTAAACCACTGAAGGAAGAAAGCGAGGAGCTGACAGCCGACCCTTCCAGTGTCGCGAAGGGTTTCTACCTGGTGAATGAAGGGGTTTCGAATATGAATAAGGCCTCTGTTGATTATCTTGATTTCAGGAAGGGACTGTACAGAAGAAATATTTATAATGAGGCTAATCCGACTGTGGTGAAGGGGCTGGGAGATGTTGCGAATGATATTGCTGTGTACGGTTCGAAGCTCTACGTGGTCGTCAATGGGTCGGACAAGGTAGAAGTGCTGGACGTCAATACCAGTAAAAAGATCGCGCAGATCAATATTCTCAACTGCCGGTATATTACGTTTCATAATGGCAAAGTTTATGTGAGTGCCTACCTCGGAGAGGTTGGTAATCCTAATGTTGCGAACGGCATTGTCGCTCAAATCGACACGGCGACCCTGAGAGAAGAAAGGCGTGTTGAAGTGGGAAGACAGCCGGAGGAAATGGCTGTTGTTGGTGAAAAGATCTATGTGGCCAACTCCGGGGGGTACAACCCGTCCAATTACGAGCGAACGGTATCTGTGATCGATATTGCCAGTTTCAGAGTGCTTAAGAATATCGACGTCGCCATCAATCTCCACAGGATTAAGGCAGACAAATACGGGGATTTGTATGTGACATCGAGAGGAGATTATTATGATATTCCCTCTAAGCTTTTTGTAATTGATACCCGGACTGAAAGCATTAAAAAGTCCTTTGATATTGCCGTCAGTAATCTTGCGATAGACGATGATACTGCTTATTTCTACAGTACGGAGTTTAGTTATCATACAGGGAAGTATACTGTTACTTACGGCATGCTTAATGTCAGGGATGAGCAGCTTACCGGCAGGCAATTTATCACAGACGGAACGGAAGCAAAGATCATGCGTCCTTATGGTATTGCGGTTAATCCTCATACCAAGGACATTTTTGTTACCGATGCGAAGGATTATGTTTCTCCAGGACAACTTTATTGTTTCGACAGTTCGGGAAAAAAGAAATACTCAGTTACGACAGGCGATATTCCTGCTCATTTCGCTTTTGTATACTAACAATTTTCTAATTCTTGTTTTTACAAAGCCTCGTGCACAATCGGGCCAGTTAGTTAGGTTGCGCTGGCATCGTCAGTATTCTTAAAGGAAAACATAAGGGAGTTATTGCATAATTTTTATTGCGATCTGTTACTCTCTAATTTGTAGCTGTAATATCGGGTGTTCAATAGTTTTATTCCTGCCGCTTGATGCCTGGAGCTTCTGATGTCTGACCATCGCTGCTCCGCTTCCTGTTTTCTGTATTGTGTAACCGGGGCCTGACAATAGTCGTTTGCTCTGCAAGAGTGCCGGTTCTCCGGGATTTTCCCCGCTTCATCTTTTTCCCTTTCGTTTTATTTCTCCGTCCCCACCAGATGATAAAGCCTGTAAGTGGGAGGCTGGCAGCAATGAGACTGCCTATAAACGCGAGGATTTTTGTTGGAAGACCGCCGATCGCACCTACGTGAACATCATAGTTCATCCGGATGATCTTGTCGGCTACACTTGCCTTGCTATACCGTCCGAAAACATGTTTGACGTCAATTTCTTTGAGGGTGTATTGATCGTAATAGCGATAATCTGCTTTCCAGTAAGTTTCAGTGTCTGGATTTAAGGCGAGTTCGAGTGCTGCCTTTGGACTGTCGGGGATATGCACTTCGATGCTGCCTTTATGATCAGGGTTTTCATTAATAGCTTTGAGCCAGAGACGGTCAATTGGAGCGACTGCGTTAACAGGCATGATGCGCGTGGTATCGGAAAACGATTCTTCAAAAAGATTGAGCTTTTTGCCCCCCGACGATACCCAGTAAACTGATTTCGAGAACCATTGAAAGCCCATTACCAGGCCGGTTAAGCCTATGAAGATCACGATCCAGGTAATGTAGAAGCCGAGTACATTATGGAGGTCATAGTTCACCCTCCGCCAGCGGGCATTCCATTTAATAGTGAACCTTTTGTTTGTGCTGGCTTTATTTTTAGGCCACCAGAGCACCAGTCCGGAGATCAGAAGCAGTACAAAAAGAAGTGTGGCAGTTGCCAGAATGGGTTGTCCTATAGCGGGAGGGAGCCACAGGTAATAATGGCCAATTGTGATGATCCTGAAGAAATCGCGGTTCATATCTTTAACTTTCAACACCTGTCCGCTGTAAGGATCCATGTAAACAATGTAATAGTATTCAGGATCAGCATTGTAGTAAAGCACCCTGGCTGCTTTACCGGGTTCATAACTGACACTGTGGCCGTGCTTTCCCGGCAATTTTAAATCAGCGATCTTTTTGAGCTGAGAGGGGAGCAGGCGTGGCTTGTTTTCTGTCTTTACAAAACGGTAGCGCTGTGTCAGATCTCCTATTTCTCTCTCAAATGCCAGTATACAGCCAGTGATACCGAGAAAGAAAACGAAAAGACCTGAGATTAAGCCCATCCATAAGTGAATCTTTCCTATCCAATGCTTAATTGTGCTCTTCTTTTTCTTTGTCATATTTTAAAACCATCCCTGACATTTCACTTTTGTGTCTGCCGCTATTTAGATTTAATAAAAATTAGCTCAAAGAAAAGGTTCTTTACTCAAAAAGCCAAATAAGTTTTAAGTGGTAAGTTTTAAGTGGTAAGTTATAAGTATTGGTGATCCCTTTGGGATAGAATAGACTTAATTAAGTGGGGTGTTGGGGATAAAGGGATGTGGCAGATCAGAGGGCGGATTAATAGATTGGGATATTAATGGCATTCCTCCGGCTCATAGCAGCAGGAATGCCATT
>JBQGEO010000854.1:0-2059 GCA_052039655.1 Pararcticibacter sp. | reverse complement strand
TCACCCCCGATAATGCCGTCCCAATCATCCCGAAAGCAACAAAGTACCATTTAGAATTCCGGTTCGCAATGAAAAATGTTGAATTATCCGCCGACTTCCTTGAAGTGAGGTATGAAATTAAGATCAGCAGGCTAAAGTAGCCTATCAGAAAGGATAAAAGAACAATAGGAGGCATCTTTTAAGTTGTAAGTTATAAGTCGTAAGTTATAAACGAAAGCCCGAGCGGGTAGTCAATACCTGATAGCCGATAGCTGACTGCCGACAGCTAATCGCAATCAGCTATTTCATTGCCCTACCGCCTCAATAGCTTTTCTAACATTTCCGTATTTTTCCAGAAGCTCTGACGCCGTCTGTTCATCCGTTCCAGTTTCCTTTACGATGATCTTCACTCCCCGGCTGTAGAGCTTGTTATTTGTCAATTGCATGTCGACCATCTTATTCCCTTTCACGCGGCCAAGCTGGATCATAACAGAAGTGGTTAGCATATTCAGTACAAGCTTCTGAGCTGTACCCGACTTCATCCTGGTAGAACCTGAAAGAAATTCGGGGCCTACCACTACTTCAACCGGGTATTGCGCTTCTGCTGCTACCGGGCTCCCCGAATTACATACAATGCAGCCTGTAGCCACGCCGTTTTCATTCGCCTTTCTCAGTCCCCCGATGACGTAAGGAGTAGTGCCAGAAGCTGCGATACCCACAACAACATCTCCTGAATTGATACCATATTCCTGCAAATCTGTCCATGCCTGATCCTGGTCATCTTCCGCAAATTCCACCGCTTTCCTGATGGCCGAATCTCCTCCTGCAATAATACCGATCACCCAGTCAAAGGGCACGCCAAAAGTCGGCGGACATTCGGATGCAGCGAGATGGCCGAGACGTCCGCTCGTTCCGGCACCTAAATAAAATAAGCGGCCGCCTTCCCGCATCTTTGCAGAGGTGACGGCAGCCAGATTCTCTATCTGCGGCAGCGCCTTCTCTACTGCAAGAGGAACCGTCTTATCTTCATTATTTATATTAACCAGTACTTCCCTAAGGGACATTTTTTCAAGATCGTTGTAATTTGAATCTTTCTCTGTTACTATTTCCATTCTAATAATTTATTCTAACTGTCACACCAAAGTTACAGCAAAATCTATGCTCATCTAAATTTGCTGAAATCCGGCTTATATCTTTTCTCCCTGTGCAATTCATTTTGATAAATAATCTCGCCCAGCTCTTTAAAAAATGGATAGCCGATGGTGTCGTACTCATATTTATCATCGTTCAATATGCCATCGCTATTTACATAGATAGTTGCTGATATCAAAAACTCTACATTATTCTCTATATCTGTCACATAAGCATTGTCAGTCATAAACCCATAAGCCCAGCCCGCTTTACTGAAAATACGCACGGCCGAAGGTAAGCCGCTTTTTCCATTCCTGCCCAAAAAGAATTTAGCATATCCGTCAAAGAATTCTGTAGTATCATATCGCGGATAACGGCTTTCCCGGGGCAGCATAGACATATATTGATAGAGAAAATGGTAGTCGTCTGAAGAGAGATGGAATGTTTGTTTTCGTTTTACTGCTTCAGGAAACAATACAGCACGAAGCATTGCCTGCTGCTCTTCCAGGGGAAAGTTGTTATGCCTGCTGAAATCCATTGGTTCATCCACCAAAACGTCATTCCTGTTATAATGAGCTTTGCCAATCAGAACCTTTTTACTAAAATCAAAAGCCACTTTGCTATAAGCAGGAGCCTGAGTATAAACTACCTTTCCTTCTTTCAGGAAACTTACCGGATTGGTATGCCGGTTCTCCTCTTCGCTCAAAGGAACAAACCTGCGGTTGATCCGGGTGTTTTTGTACCCCTTCTTCCATAGACTTTCGTTGAGGTCCTGTTGTCCATCCCATTCGTACAGCCTGTTGTAAGCGTCATTATCGCTAACGAGAAAGATCTTTTTTATATAATGAGCAAGAGAAGGATAACCATTTTCAGACGTTTCATCTTTCAGCACTTTAGTCTGCCCACTAAAAGCGCTATCCGTGATCATTGGGGTGTACTTGTCGACACC
>JBQGEO010000853.1:0-5842 GCA_052039655.1 Pararcticibacter sp. | reverse complement strand
GAATTTACAACCAAGATGCTTGAGTTGATCCACGCTGAATCTATCCGGAGACAGACGGAGATTATGAATACCAAGACTGCTGTTTCCGAAAAATGACAACGGAACAGTTAATCCTTTCAAAACCAGCAGCGGATACATTCTGCAGCATTGAACTCACCGGGTCGAAGAGTGAGAGTAACCGGGCGCTCGTGCTAAATGCCCTGAGCGGCGGGGTGGTGAAAGTGAGAAACCTCTCGTCTGCCGACGATACTGTGGTGATGGAAAAGGCGCTGAACTCCTCGGCTGGTGAAGTAGTAGACATTGGGCCTGCAGGTACTGCCATGCGCTTTCTGACTGCTTTCTTTGCTGTAACGGGCAGGGAGGTGATCATCACGGGAACGGACCGGATGAAGCAAAGGCCAATCGGCATCCTGGTGGATGCGCTGAGAGACCTGGGGGCTGAGATAGATTATACGGAAAAAGACGGCTATCCCCCTTTGAGGTTTCACCGTGATTTCAAACAAAAAAGCAGAACAATCGGCATCAGGGGAAATGTGAGCTCGCAATATATTACAGCACTTCTCCTGGTTGCATCTCAACTGCCGGAGGGGCTGGTACTGGAAATCGAAGGCGAACTTACATCAAGACCCTACGTGGAAATGACCCTGGCGCTGCTGCAGGAATGCGGGATCAGTCACCAGTGGCAGGAAAATGCAATTATTATCCCGGCCCAGCAGTTCTCTGCATCGACCATTACGGTAGAACCCGACTGGAGCGCTGCTTCTTACTGGTACTCTATCGCCTGTTTATCTGACAAGGCGGTCATTCACCTTCCCTGGCTGAAGAAAAACAGCCTCCAGGGCGACAGCAGGATCAGTGAGATCATGGAGCACTTTGGTGTAAAATCTACGTTTTCCGAAACCGGGTTGGAGCTTTGCAAGGGATCATCACAGATCAGAGAAGATTTTTTCGATTTAAAGGATTGCCCGGACCTGGCACAAACCGTGATTGTATGCAGCGCTACCCTGGGGCACAATGCTACTTTCACCGGACTGGAGACCCTGAAAATCAAGGAAACAGACCGGATTGCGGCTTTACAAAACGAACTATCGAAGATTGGTGTACTGCTACTGGAAGATAACGGGTACTACCACCTCGATAGCAGGGGGCTGCATTTCCCGGAGACGATGGAGGTGAAGACCTATGAGGATCACCGCATGGCGATGGCCTTCGCTCCTCTGGCTTGTAAAATTCCACGGCTGGTAATCGAAGATCCAAAGGTGGTGGGAAAATCGTACCCTTCATTCTGGGATGACCTGAAGAAAGCAGGGTTTGAAGTTTTGGACAAATAATGGCAAACGCTTTAAACTCTTAACTTTAAACTTTCTACTTATAACTCAAGATTTATAACTCTAAAATGGCAGGAAATTCATTCGGACAATTATTCAGGATCACCACTTTCGGGGAGTCACATGGTGAAGCGATCGGAGTGATCATTGACGGCTGTCCCCCTAATATCGAAATCGACCAGGAGTTTATTCAAAGTGAACTGGATAAGCGTAAGCCGGGACAATCCAGGATCACGACCCAGCGGAAGGAAAGTGATACAGCGAAAATCCTTTCGGGGGTATTTGAAGGGAAAAGTACCGGAACGCCCCTGACGCTCCTGATCCCGAATGAGGATCAGCGCTCGAAGGATTACGATCATAATAAGGATATATTCAGACCTTCGCATGCTGACTATACCTACCAGGTTAAATACGGAATCCGGGATCACCGCGGAGGAGGTCGTTCTTCTGCGAGGGAAACTGCTGCACGCGTGGCTGCCGGCGCAGTGGCCAAGCTGTTCCTGAAGACAAAAGGGATAGAGATCTTCGCCCATGTATCTTCTGCTGGAACCATTGACGCCCCCAACCTGGCAGGCGACAACCTGGCTGATCTGCTGGAAATCAGGGAAAGCAATATTATTCGCTGTGCGGACCCGGCTACTGCCAACGAGATGATTGAAATGATCGATGGGGTCCGTAAACAGGGCGACACGGTGGGCGGAAAGATTTCCTGCATTATCCGTCATTGTCCGGCAGGACTGGGTGAGCCTGTATTCGACAAATTGCATGCTGACCTCGGAAAGGCTATGCTGAGCATCAACGCAGTACATGGTTTTGAATACGGATCGGGCTTTGCAGGTTCTGAAATGAAAGGTTCTGAGCATAACGATGTTTTCAAACGGGCGGAAGATTCTGCTCATGTCACCACCCTTACTAATTTCTCGGGAGGTATCCAGGGCGGCATCTCAAACGGAATGGATATCATGTTCCGTGTGGCGTTCAAACCTATTGCCACCATTATGCACAGCCAGCAAACGATTGATAAAGACGGCAACGCGACTGAAATAAAAGGCAAAGGCCGCCATGACCCTTGTGTGGTACCACGTGCAGTGCCGATTGTCGAAGCAATGGCGGCACTGGTGATAGCGGATCATTTGCTGAGGCAGGAGGCGTATAGTTCATAGCTGAGCTATGAGCTGTTGGCTATTGGCTTTTAGAAGTTGGCTTTGGGCTGTTGGCTATCGGCAATCAGCTTTCAGCTATCAGCTGCCGGATAAGAGCTTAACATCGTAAGGGGTAGCATATTTGAGCTGCGGGGAAACAAAGCTAGTATGAGGCAAAAAGCAATAGTAACAAAGGCCTTATAGTTATTGAATTAACTATAAGGCCTTTGTTATATACAGACAAAACTAAGTGCTAAATGTCAATTACTAAAAGCTGAATGCTGATAGCTGACTGCTATTGGCTGATTACTTTCAGCTAAAAGCCAATAGCTAATCTCCAACAGCTGATTAGCTTTCAGCTAATCAATATATCGGCGGATACTTGCCCGGATCTGCTTCGCTCATCTCTTCATATACCGCTTCAATAATATCGTCGATAGATGGTTTGGTGAAGTAATCACCATCTGAGCCGTAAGGCGGGCGATGCTCATGCGCTGTACTCGTTTTAGGAGCACTGTCGAGATAGAAGTAACCCTTTTGCTTTTCCAGTATCTGCTGAAGAATAAATGCGGATGCGCCTCCCGGAACATCTTCATCGGCAACGATCAATTTATTGGTCTTCTTCAGGGATGCCACACAAACCTCGTTGAGATCAAAAGGATGAAGGGTTTGCGGATCGACAATCTCTACCGAGATTCCCATTTTCTCAAGTTCTACCGCCGCGTCTTCTACCACGCGCAGGGTAGAGCCATAGGATACGACTGTGATATCGGAACCTCTTTTTACGACTTCAGCATGCCCCAGCGGTACGGTAAACTCACCAATATTTAAGGGCATCTTTTCTTTAAGCCGGTAGCCGTTAAGACATTCTACGACGATTGCCGGTTCGTCGGCACGAAGCAGGGTGTTGTAGAGGCCGGCAGCCTGGGTCATATTTCTCGGCACGCAGATATGAATCCCTCTCATGATCCCCAGGATCATAGCCATTGGCGAACCTGAATGCCAGACACCTTCCAGACGATGGCCCCTGGTCCTGATGATCACAGGAGCTTTCTGGCCGGCTTTAGTGCGGTAACTGAGACTTGCCAGGTCGTCACTTATGACGTTTATAGCATAAAGGAGGTAATCTACATACTGGATTTCGGCAATAGGCTTTAATCCCCGCAAAGCCAAACCTATCCCCTGTCCGATGATCGTGCTTTCACGGATGCCGGTATCAGCCACCCTTAACTCGCCGTGTTTTGCCTGAAGCCCGGCGAAGCCCTGGTTCACATCTCCGATACTTCCGACATCTTCACCGAAGGCAATGATGCGGGGATCTCGTGTTATATTGGCATCGAAACAGGCATTCAGCACTTCCCTCCCGTCGATCCATTTCGCATCATCGTCATATTCTGCAGGAACGACCGGGATTTGAGAAGGAGCATCTATAGACTCGGAGAACAACCGGGAATGATACCTATCATGGTTCAATTCCATCTGTTCCCGGTGCCAGTTCAGCAGATCATTTCTTTCGGAAGACTGCGTTCCGGCAAGCAGGCGAAGCGCTTTCCGGACAGCCTCCATTATATCGCGGCGTGAAACTTCCTGCAGCGACTGCAGGTTTGCGGCCATCTGACGGATGTTTTCGTCATTAAATCTTTTCAGAAGCTGTACTGCATCCGCTGATTCGCGTTTGAGGACTGTCTGAAAACTGTTCCACGCTTCTTTGCGGCAGGCCCTGACATACTCTTTTGCTTTTGTTTCAATCGCAGCCAGTTCGGCTTCTGTGGCAATTGCCGACTCCAGCATCCACTTACGCATTTGCACCAGGCAATCATACTCAAGCTCCCAGTCAAGCCGTTCCCTGCTCTTATAGCGCTCATGGGAACCGGAAGTGGAATGCCCCTGGGGTTGTGTTAGTTCATGAACGTGGATCATCACAGGAATGTGCTTCTCGCGGCAGACGGCTATCGCCTTCTCGTAGGTCTCGCACAATCCGGGATAATCCCATCCCTTCACTTTAAATATCTCGAATCCATCGCCTTTCTCATCACGCTGGAATCCTTTTAATATTTCTGAAATATCCTGTTTTGTTGTTTGCAGTTCGGCAGGAACGGAAATAGCATATGCATCATCCCAGATGGAAATGGCCATAGGGATCTGCATCACTCCCGCCGCATTAATCGCTTCAAAAAACACGCCTTCTGAAGTAGATCCGTTCCCGATGGTACCAAAAGCTACTTCATTTCCATCTATTGAAAAATGAGTAAGGTACTTAAGGGCTGGATTTTCGCGGTAGAGTTTGGAAGCCTGTGCCAGGCCTACCAGCCGTGCCATTTGTCCGCCTGTAGTGGAGATATCGGAAGATGTATTCTTGTTTTCAGTTTGATTCCTCCAGCTCCCGTCGTCGTTCAAAAGCCGGGTAGCATAATGACAATTCATTTGACGTCCGCCCGAAAAGGGCTCTTCCTTCACGTCTGTATTCGCATACAGCTGGGCAAAGAACTCCGTTATAGTAGCAATGCCGGAAGCAAACATGAACGTCTGATCCCGGTAATAACCCGATCGCCAGTCTCCTTTTTTGAAGGCTTTTGCCATCGCCACCTGCGCCACTTCTTTACCATCCCCAAAAATACCGAACTTAGCTTTTCCGGTTAACACTTCTTTTCGCCCGAGCAAACTTGCCTGGCGGCTTTCAAAACAGATCCGGTAGTCGTTGATAACGATCTGTTTGAAGTCGTCGAAGCTTAACTCGGAAACATCGAACTGATTTGTTACTTTCATCTCTACTGATATATTCTCTATGGAATTCGTCAAAATTAACAAAATACACGTTATATCGTAACTAATGAAACTTTTAGATTGTTCTGTACGTAATAAGAAGTATATATTGACATTCAATTTTGAATAGCCGAAACAGTTGATTAACTTTACATATAATAAAACAAACGCTTATACAATGAAAAGATTCATAACTTTATGTGCGGTGATCCTGGGATTTACAGTTCTGACGTCGATGCAGGCTGACCAGCAACCGGAATTTAAGTTTGAAAAAGAAACGAACGACTTTGGGAAGATCGCCCAGGGCAAACCCGTAACATACGAATTCAAGTTTACGAATGTAGGTGAGCAGCCGCTTATTTTGAGCGATGTTCAGTCAAGCTGCGGCTGTACGGTTCCAAAGTTTACAAGAGTTCCTGTTAAGAAGGGCGATAGCGGAGTGATTACCGTTACGTTCAATGCGGCCGCCCCCGGCTCGTTCAATAAACTCCTCACCATTAAATCGAATGCGAAAACCCCGGTCAAGTATTTGTACATAAAAGGAGAGGTAGTAACATCGTCGACAACAGTTTCACAATAACAGAAAAAATTAAAAGAACGAAAAACCTC
>JBQGEO010000852.1:0-8079 GCA_052039655.1 Pararcticibacter sp. | reverse complement strand
CTACAATGTTATTTTTTCCTCTCGCACGTCCAATAGCATCAATCTCATCTATAAAAATGATACAGGGAGCTTTGTCTTTGGCCTGACGGAACAGATCTCTTACTCTCGATGCACCAACTCCGACGAACATTTCCACGAAATCGGATCCCGAAAGGGAGAAGAATGGCACCTGTGCTTCGCCCGCTACAGCCTTCGCAAGCAATGTCTTACCAGTACCGGGTGAACCAACCAGCAGCGCTCCCTTGGGGATCTTTCCTCCAAGATTGGTATACTTCTTAGGATTCTTCAGGAAATCCACGATTTCCATTACCTCCTGCTTCGCTTCCTCAAGACCGGCTACATCATTGAACGTTACCGTTACCTGCGATTCTTTATCAAAAAGAGTCGCTTTTGATTTTCCGATATTGAAGATCTGGC
The DNA here is from genome assembly GCA_052039655.1 of Pararcticibacter sp. Classification (GTDB taxonomy): domain Bacteria; phylum Bacteroidota; class Bacteroidia; order Sphingobacteriales; family Sphingobacteriaceae; genus Arcticibacter. Next base: position 7,662 of record JBQGEO010000852.1, on the reverse strand, counting down.
CTCCGGCACCGCCGCCTGCACCACCACCCATACGACGCATGATAAATATCCAGAACCCTATAAGAAGCAGTACGGGAAGGATAATGGTCATAAACCAGCCGGCCCAGAAATTTTCTCTGGTATCAAAAAACAACGGCGTCTTTTGAGCATCAGGAAGATCCTTCTGCACGTCTCTCAGTTTAGTCTGAAGGGCTTCCAGGCTGGCATCCGTAAACTTATACTGCGGCCCGTTGCCCGACGACATGCTGAAATTCTCAGGCGTTTTGACACCTTTATATTTCGCCTGGTTCAACCGGTCCTTCTTAATATATACTTCGGCAACTACCAGGTCATTGCTTTTGTATGCAACGATCTTCTCTACGTCACCCGGCTTTAACATCTCCGTTTCAAACTTCTGATAATCAATGCTGGCTATATTTGAAGTACTGAACAAATACTGAACAGCAAACAAGCCAATAATGATCGCAGCGTAGAGCCACATGATATTAAACCGCGGAGGCTTAGGAACAATTTTTTTCCCGGTTTTCTTTCTGAAGTTCTTTTTATCGGTATCTCTATCTTTCATTTTCTGTTTAATCATTAAGCCAGAGGTCAGGCACTCTGATAATATTTCATTTCTGCGTCTCCCCACAACTCCTCGATACCATAGAACTGACGCTTATCGGTCTTAAATACGTGTACAATCACATCTATATAGTCAAGGAGTATCCATTCGCCATGCTCAAGCCCCTCAACCCGATGCGGAAATTGACCCGAGACCTTATAAACCTCCTCTTCAACACTTCGTGCTATCGCTTTTACCTGAGTAGCTGATTCTGCATGGCAAACTACGAAATAATCTGCAACCGAACTATGTATATTTCTTAAATCAAGCCTGACAATTTCATTTCCCTTCTTTTCCTGCATCCCGTGTATTGCCAGTTCCGAAAGGTAGGTAGACTCGTTAATAACTTTGTTTTTTACCATTAAAAAAAATTAGTTTTGGATGAAATTAATTAGTATCCGTCTATTTTGCAAAATAACACTTTTTCAAGATTATTTGTTGGGCAAAATATAATTGCCTTGCAGCGTGTGGATTCGACTAACAACTTCCTCAGAAATGAATTGTCAAAATCCAAGCCAATACCTGAAGGAACTGTAATTATGGCAGAAGACCAGTTCGCCGGACGAGGTCAGCATAACAACGTATGGACGAGCGAACCGGGGAAGAACCTCACATTTAGCTTCGTACTTTATCCCGTATTCCTTCAGGCCAGTCAGCAGTTCCTTTTGAACATCGCTGTAAGTATAGCTATTAACGACGCTCTCACCCGAATTATTGGCTCCGCCTGCAAAATTAAATGGCCAAACGATGTTTTCTATCAGAGCTCTAAGATCGGAGGCGTTCTTATTGAGAATACTGTCGCCGGCAATCATTTAAAATCTTCCGTAGTGGGCATCGGGATAAATGTTAACCAGGTAGAATTTACGGATTCCATCCAAAATATTACATCACTTAAGAATATTACAGGTAACTCCCATAACATCCGCGACCTGCTGACAGGTATACTGGAGGCTATAGAACATCGTTACTCTGAACTTAAAGAAGCAAAAAACGAAAACCATTACAGCTTGTATACAGGAAATTTATACCGTTTCAATGAATTGCATAAATTTGTAGTAAAAGATGCAGTACAAAACGGCAGGATCACCGGAATCGATGAAACAGGGCATTTAATACTGGATATTGACGGGAATCAACATCGTTTTGGATTAAAGGAAATCCGGTATATGATATAGGGCAGACACCTGCATACTATCTTATAAATTATATAAACTAAGGTATTTGAAACCATTTTTCACTAAACATATTAATTATAAAACCCCATGGCAGGAACATCCGCTTTTACAAAAAACTCTGATATGAACACCATTAAAACTATAGGCGTTTTTACCTCCGGTGGAGATTCTCCCGGAATGAATGCTGCAATCCGCTCAATTGTAAGAACTGCTTTATATTATAATTTAAACGTAGTTGGGATCACCCGGGGCTACGAGGGAATGATCGCCGGTGAATTCATCCCGATGAGCAGAAAATCCGTCGCTAACATTATACAACGTGGTGGTACTATCCTGAAAACGGCCCGCAGTGAAGCTTTCAAAACTGAAGAGGGAAGAAGAACTGCTTACGAACAGATAAAGAAACAAAACATAGATGCCCTGGTAGCTATTGGGGGAGAAGGAACGTTTACCGGCGCAAATGCCTTTATCAGGGAGTTTAATATCCCGGTTGTTGGATTGCCGGGCACAATAGACAACGATCTTATCGGGACAGACTTTACCATAGGATATGACACAGCTATCAATACCGTAATCGATGCTGTCGATAAGATCAGGGATACCGCCGAATCACACGACCGGCTGTTTATCGTCGAGGTGATGGGCAGAGACTCAGGACTTATTGCCCTGCGGAGCGGGATAGGAGTAGGGGCCGAGGCTATCCTGATCCCTGAATCCAAAACTAATATTGACGAATTGTTCAAGCGTCTCGAAGAAGGCAGAAAAGATAAATCCTCCAAAATCATCATAGTAGCTGAAGGCGATGAGATCGGAGGACTGGAAATTGCACAGATGATAAAGGAACGATTCCCGAAATACGATACCAGGCTTTCCATTCTCGGTCACATCCAGAGAGGAGGTAAACCAAGTTGTATGGACCGTGTGCTCGCAAGCCGCTTAGGCATAGCAGCAGTAGAGGCGCTTCTCAATGGCAGAAAAGGAATAATGGTTGGGCTTGTGAACAACAATGTCCACTATACTCCTTTTTACAATGCGATCAAGCATCTTTCTGAAGCGGATCCGAACCTTTTGAAAATTGTGAATATATTATCTCTGTAAAAAGTATGTTAAAGCAGATGTACAGAAGATGTACTCTTCCACTTCAAGACCTCCCCGGCAGCATAAAACTCGCAATGTACGGAGGTCTGATTTTTTTCAATCTCTCTTGCGGCTCAGACAAAAAGCTGCAAAAGGAGGTACAGACATTTTTAGACCAGTACACCCGTGAATACGTACGGCTCTACACCGAATCTTCAGAAGCGCAATGGGCGGCCAACACGAAGATCGTGGAGGGAGACAGCACCAATGCCCGGGCGGTTGAACGAACAGGACAGGCCTTTGCCAGCTTTACGGGAAGTGACAGCAACGTTGAAACAGCACAGAAATACCTTGATCAAAAAGACAAACTGACAGAACTCCAGGTAAAGCAGTTGCAAAAGATAAAATATATCGCTGCCAATAATCCCGCAGGTCTCGCCGGTATCATAAAAAAAAGAATAAAAGCAGAGAATACACAGATTGAAAAACTCTACGGATTTACTTTCAGGATCGATGGGAAGCCAGTCTCTGCCAACCAGATCGACGACGTACTCAAAGATCAGACCAGTCTGCCGGAGCGCTTAAAAGCGTGGCAGGCAGGGAAAGAGGTAGGGAAAGGGCTAAAAAAAGGCTTAACTGAACTCCGGGATCTGAGAAACCAGACAGTACAGGCATTAGGGTATAAAGACTATTTCGATTATCAGGTATCGGATTACGGAATACCTGCCGATGATATGATGCGTCTGATAAAGAAGATCAACAATGAACTCAGGCCGCTTTACAAAGAACTCCACACCTATGCACGCTATGAACTGGCTAAGAAATACGGAGTAAAAGAAGTCCCCGATTACCTTCCGGCCCATTGGCTTCCAAATCGTTGGGGACAGGACTGGAGTGCAATGGTGTCGGTCAAAGGGATGAACACAGACTCCGTCCTGAAAACTAAAACACCCGAATGGATTGTCAAAGACGCTGAAGACTTCTACAGGAGTCTCGGTTTCCAGGCTCTTCCTTCCGGCTTTTGGCAAAAGTCAAGCCTGTATCCCGTTCCCCCCTCTTCATCTTATAAGAAGAACAACCATGCTTCCGCATGGCATATGGATCTCCAGAATGACGTCAGGAGCCTGATGAGCGTAGAGCCAAATTCAGAGTGGTATGAAACAGCCAATCACGAGCTCGGACATATTTATTATTACCTGACGTATACCAACAAGGATGTCCCGCCCCTCATGAGAGAAGGTGCAAACAGGGCTTATCATGAAGCAATGGGAAGTTTAATGGGCCTGGCTTCCCAACAACTGCCTTACCTCAAAAAGAAAGCAATTCTACCGGAGAACACCCGGACAGACCAGGTGCAAACCTTGCTGAAAGAAGCTCTCAACTATGTGGTTTTTATCCCTTTCTCTGCGGGTACAATGACCGCATTTGAAAAACAGCTTTATGCAGACAAACTTCCCGAAAATCAATACAACAAGGTGTGGTGGGACTTAGCAAAGAAATACCAGGGAATAGAGCCCCCTTCAGTCCGGGGAGAGGAATTCTGCGATGCGGCGACAAAAACGCATATCAACGACGACCCTGCTCAATATTACGACTATGCCCTTTCTTTCGTCATTCTTTTCCAGCTCCATGATCATATTGCAAAAAAGATCCTTCACCAGGACCCTCATGCAACCAATTACTACGGGAACAAGAAAGTAGGCGAATTTCTGAAAGAGATCATGCGGCCGGGCGCTAGTAAAGACTGGAACTCTGTACTTAAAGAAAAAACAGGATCTGATCTTTCAGCAAAACCCATGCTTGATTATTTCTCACCTCTTCTAAAATGGCTTAAGGAGCAAAACAAAGGACGCAAATACACTCTTTCAGAGTCGATATAAATGGAATCAATTAAAAATCACTTCTTAGAAGCACAAACAGTTATCAATGCGTTTTTGTCGGATGACGAAAATTTCAGGAAAATAGAAGCAGCAGGAAAACTTCTTTCCGATGCCATCAAAAACGGTAATAAGATCCTTTCATGCGGAAACGGGGGCTCCATGTGCGACGCCATGCATTTTGCCGAAGAATTAAGCGGCCGTTACAGGAACGACCGCAAAGCACTGCCCGCTATGTCAATTTCAGACCCCTCACATATATCATGCGTAGGAAATGACTATGGATACGCTTTTATCTTTTCGAGAATGGTGGAGGCAATCGGCCAGAGCGGAGACGTTCTGCTCGGGATCAGTACCAGCGGAAATTCCGAAAACGTCATTAAAGCAATAGAAGCAGCAAGGCAGAAAGGCATGAAAGTCATCGGGCTAACCGGCAAAGACGGCGGAAAAATGGCCCCCCTTTGCGATGTTGAAATAAGAGCCCCGAAATCAAATTATGCCGACAGGGCCCAGGAAATACACATTAAGGTCATTCATAGTCTGATTGATTTTGTAGAGAGGAATATATAGCCTCATTATCGATCTGGATGGAGGCACTTTTCTCCACAATTTTATGGATCACTCCATCCAGATCGCTTATCGTGTCTTCGATATATCCGATAATCTCCAGGTTGAAAGGATCCGACAGATTACCTTTATTGAAAATATTGATCAAACCCATTAAAGAGGTAACAGGCCCGCGTATCTCGTGCGAGGCAAGGGCCACTACTTCTTTAAGTTCTATGTTCTGTAAGATCAACCGCTTTTCAGCCTCCAGCTTTCTTTGGATATCACGTCCGACACATACAACTCCTATTATTTCATGCTCGTTCATAATAGGCAACATCCTTATTTCAAACGTTTTCTTCCCTCCCCGGGATGTCGTAATATTAAAGAGCAGCCGTTCTCCCTTCAACACTCTGTCATAGTTCTTTTTCCAGTGCTCCACTTCGCGTTTCGGAACAGAGGGATCAAAAACAGAATCACCTCCAAGAAGCTTTTTGCCAAACAGGAATTCAACCGACCTTTGAAAGGATATATTAGCGGAAAGCAGCCGGTAGTTTCGGTCTACTGACCAGATGAGGTCATTGATGTTATTAATCAAAGCATCCAGTTTCCGTTTGGCGATGACGATTTCCTTTTGGTTCCTCACCTGGGGGGTAATATCATGCACCATCACGATCTCTGCCTTCTGTTCCTTATATATAGTTGCATACCCCGAGATATTGACATACAGAAGCTGCCCTTTCTTTGTGTAGTGCCGCCAGCCCTTTGAATGCGAATAACGACCGAGCTTGCCTACGGTTGCACGTAATTTCTCTACATCTTCTGCTGGTCGTATATCCGTAAGCCTCATTGACAAAAACTCCTCTTCACTATAGCCATATTTGTCTATTGCCGCCCTGTTTACCGCCAGGAATCTCAGTGATTCCGTATTATAAATCCATAATGGATTAGGGTTGTTGTCAAAAAGAGAACGATAGATATATTCAGATTGGGCCAGTTTTAATTCAGAATCCTTTCTCTCTGTAATATCAGAAAGGACCCCGGTGATCACTTCCAGCTTTCCCTTATTATCGGCAACCGGAGATCTTTTATCACTCACCCACCTGACAAGCCCGTCTACAAGGATCCTGTATTCTATCTCGACACTTTCACCCAGGTACAACCTGCCCATTTTCTTATCTACAAAACTGTAGTCGTCGGGATGAACCAGCCTCCGCCATATAAACGGGTTATCTTTTAACACATCCAAAGACGTGCCGTATATATCGGCCAGCCTTTGATTCACATACCTGAACTGCTGACTGACCACATCAAAACACCAGACTGCATCGCTTAAAAAGGACAAAAAATCATACTGACTCTCCATATCCATAATTCTCACATGTAATGTTCGGTTCCCTCAGTTTCGCCTTTAACTATACTCCCGCGGCCATACCTCCTGGTTCAAAAGAACAGAACGAATGGAGTACCGCCCTTGCCTGCATTATTTTCGATTTATAAGTAATACGATTTATAAGCATTATGTTTTATATTGATAATCACTAAAATAATCATTTTATTCACCTGGTTTTATTATCTTTGCATCCCCGCAGAAGGAGACTCCGGGAACTATGTTGAATACATAAATACTAAAATTAAAAATGGCAACTAAAATTAGATTGCAAAGACACGGTAAAAAGGGCAAACCTTTTTACTACGTAGTGGTGGCAGATTCACGTGCTCCGAGAGATGGTCGTTTTATTGAACGTTTAGGTTCTTACAACCCGAACACCAACCCTGCAACTATCGATATCAACTTCGATAAAGCTTTGGATTGGATGAACAAAGGGGCTCAGCCAACTGACACCTGCCGTGCAATCCTTTCTTACAAAGGTGTTCTTTACAAGAAACACCTCGAAGGCGGAGTGAAAAAAGGAGCTCTGACCGAAGAACAGGCAGAAGCAAAATTCAATGAATGGCAGCAGGGCAAAGAAGGAAAGATCCAGGGCAAAAAAGAAGGATTACTTTCTTCTAAAGAAGAAGCAAGGAAAGCTGCATTAGCTGCTGAAGCTAAGAAAAAAGCAGACAGAGCTGCTGCTATCGCTGCTAAAAACACACCTCCTGCAGAAGAAACTACTGAAGAAGCAACCGAAGAAGCTCCTGCAGACGAAAACGCAGAATAGGTTTCATTTAACCCCATTTAATGTCATCCGGATCCGAAGCCGCTAAGCCTTGGATCGGATGACATTTTTATTTGTACCATGAAGATTGAAGAAAGCTTTTATATAGGGTATATCACTAAAACAAAAGGACTAAAGGGAGAGATCCAGGTCTATTTCGAGTACGATGAATTTGACGAGCTTACTTTTAGCTTACTGTATATCGAGATAAACGGAAAGCTGGT
>JBQGEO010000851.1:0-1794 GCA_052039655.1 Pararcticibacter sp. | reverse complement strand
GCGGATTGGTGCGGAAGCGTTCCATCATCGCCTTGATTTCCTCGGCACCGCTTTTTCCTTTTTTAGTAACAGAAACCAGTTTTTCTTTATAAAAACCATACTGCTGGTACATTTCCAGGAGAGCATCGAACAGACTGGAGCCCTTATCTTTATAGAAGGCTGTCATCTCTGAAATGAAAGCAGCAGAAACAACGGCGTCCTTATCACGCACAAGGTCGCCGATCAGATATCCGTAACTTTCTTCTCCGCCTCCGATAAACGTTTTCTGGCCTTCGAACCTGGTCATAAGTTCACCAATATATTTGAATCCGGTGAGCGTATTGTAGCATTCAACGTTTTTGGAAGCCGCAATCGCATCGATGATATACGACGTCACAATCGTTTTAACGATGTATTCATTGCCTGTGAGCTTTCCTTTTTCCTGCCATGCTGTTAACAGATAATTTATCAGAAGGCTGCCCGTCTGATTTCCGTTAAACAGGATGAATTCCCCGTCATTATTTTTAACGGCGATGCCAACGCGGTCTGCATCAGGATCGGTTGCCAGGATAAGGTCAGCATCAATCTCCATTCCCTTTTTAAGGGCAAGGGTGAGGGCCTCTTTCTCTTCTGGATTGGGGTAGATAACTGTCGGGAAGTTCCCGTCTGGTTTTATCTGTTCGTCGACGAGGGTAACATTTGTAAACCCGAATCTTTTCAATGCCTGGGGTACCAGGGTTATCCCTGTCCCGTGGATCGGTGAAAACACGATCTTAAGGTCGTGCTGCCGTTTTATAGCTTCAGGAGAGACAGACAGTTTGGTGATTTTGTCAAGATACAGTTCGTCGATTTCTTCACCGATCATCTGGATATTCGATTCTTCCGGATCAAATTTCACTTCATCTATGCTGCTGATGGCTGCAACTTCAACCATTACTTTTTTATCTTCCGGAGTAACGAACTGACCGCCATCGGCTCCATATGCATTGTAACCGTTGTATTCTTTTGGATTGTGAGAAGCAGTAAGCATGACCCCGCTTTTACATCCCAGTTCACGAATAGCAAATGACAGCTCGGGTGTAGGCCTCAACTCCTTGAAGAAGTAGACAAAAATCCCGTTTGCAGAGAAAACTTCTGCTGTGATCCGGGCAAAATAATCTGAATTATTGCGGCTGTCGTGCGCTATGGCCACTTTAATCTGTTCCGACGGATAAGTCTTCTTAAGATAGTTGCTCAAACCCTGGGTAGCGGCGCCTATCGTATATTTGTTAATACGGTTAGAGCCGGGTCCCATGATACCGCGCAGGCCACCCGTACCAAATTCAAGATCTCTATAAAATGAATCTGTTAATTCTGTAAAGGCTTTCTCGTCCAGTAATTTTTGAATTTGCTGTTTGGTGTCAGCATCATAGCTTCCCTGAAGCCATTCTTCGACTTTTTTAAGAACTGAGGGTTCTAATTCCTGCATTTTCGTAATGTGTTGATTTGAGTTATATTTCAATGTCCAGTAAATACTGCAAGTATAATAAAACGGGTATAATTAAGGAGCAGGCGGCGTAATAAAATATTTCAGGTACCGGTTTCTTAATTATGCAATAACAATAAATTCAAAATACCCCTCTTCTGTTTTGCATTAAGGAAAATTCCTGCAATATGTTTTGTATCTCCTGAAAATGGCGAAGGAGCATGCCGTTTACCCTGTCGGCAACGCCCGAAAAGAGCAGTGCGTTATTATACCGGTTAAGGGTCAGCCGCACATATCTGATCCCGGTGTTCAGAATTGCAGGGTTGTCTTTTTTGTTCACTGATTCAATG
>JBQGEO010000850.1:0-2854 GCA_052039655.1 Pararcticibacter sp. | reverse complement strand
CAAAAAAGAATCCTCTAATTATCTATAATAACCATGCGGACTTTCAACAGACCACAGCGATTGAGGGGGATATAAGTGTGGGGACAGGCGGTGTTACCGAAGGAATGAAGAACCGGGTGGTCATGCCGATCATGCAGCTGAATCAGCAGACCCGCCACGTACTGGGTCATGAGCTGGTTCACGCATTTCAATACCATACACTTATAGAAGGCGATTCTACTAACCTCGAAAATATCGGCAATCTGCCCCTGTGGATGGTTGAAGGGATGGCCGAATACCTGTCGCTGGGAAAGGTCGATGCGTTCACCGCGATGTGGATGCGCGATGCTTATCTCAATAAGAATATCCCTACCCTGCGTGACCTGACCGAAAGTAACCGGTATTTCCCTTACCGCTACGGAGAAGCGTTCTGGTCATATATCGGCTCTACTTACGGCGATACCGTCATCGTGCCGTTCTTTAAAGCGACAGCAAAATTCGGATACCAGGCTGCTATCAGGCGAACATTCGGATACGACGAACGTACTCTTTCCAATCTCTGGCGAACGAGTATCGAAAACATGTATAAGCCCCTGTTAAAAGACACTTCGCAGGTACCGGTTGGTAAAAAGCTGATCGATAACAAAAATGGAGGTGAAATGAACGTTGCTCCTGCTATTTCTCCTGACGGAAAATATGTAGCGTTTCTCTCCGAGAAGGAACTGTTCAGCGTCGATCTCTTCCTTGCGGATGCGAAGACGGGGAAAATTATCCGGAAGCTGACGAGTAAGACATCCAATACGCACGTAGACGAGTTCAGCTATATTGAATCGGCGGGGGCATGGTCTCCCGACAGTAAAAAGTTTGCTTTTACGATCTACAGCCAGGGACGGAACAAACTTCTGATCGTAGATGTATCAAACGGCAAAGTGCTGATGACACAGGGACTGGGAGATGTGCATGAGTTCAGCAATCTTGCATGGTCACCGGATGGAGAGGATATCGCTTTGACTGGTTTAAAAGAAGGATACAGCGATCTCTACCTGTTTAATATAAAAAGTAAAAAGGTTACACAACTTACCAACGACAGATATTCAGATTATCAGCCTAATTTCTCCGCTGACGGGAAATACCTGGTCTTCACCAGCGACAGGACAACGCTCGACAGTGTGAAGGGAGTGACGATCCCCTATAGTCTTGCAGTATTGAACCTTAGCGATAAGAGCATCACCAATCTTCCTGTGTTCAGGGGGGCCAACAATATGAACCCTCAGTTCTCAGCTAACGGCGAACAGATTTATTTCCTCTCTAACCGGGATGGGTTCAGAAACCTGTATCGCTATACAATTAAAAACAGCCAGATTGAACAGCTGACGGACTATTTTACCGGGATCAGCGGCATTACAGAGTACTCCCCTGCACTCAGCCTGTCCCGTAACGACGATGTACTGTATTCATATTACAGGTATCAGAAGTATACTATTTACAATGCTGATGCAAAAGATTTTAAACCCGTTACGGTTTCTGCCGGCGACGTAGATTTTACAGCAGGCACACTTCCTCCGGGTAAACAGACCGGGGTGGATGTTATTAATGCAAATCTTGAGAATTTCCAGAGGTTCGAAACAATCTCCTCCAACCAAATTAAACAAGTCAGGTACAGGCCGCAGTTTAAACTGGACTATCTTTCCAGTAACGGCGTCGGAGCCTCGGTGGGACGGTTCGGGACAGGCCTGTCGAGCGGTATTCAGGGAATATTCAGTGATATACTCGGCCGGAACCAGATCTTTGCAACGGCAGCGGTAAACGGCGAGATCTATGACTTCGGGGCCCAGGTAGCATTTGTAAATCAGCAGGGACGGATTAATTATGGTGGGGCTGTATCACATATTCCGTATGTGTCGGGATATTATGTAAGCCAGTTGCAAAACAACCCGAATTTCAAGGAAGATAATCCTGGGAATGAGACACGTTTCAGATATGTAGAAGGAACAGACATAATCAGAACATTTGAAGATCAGGTCCAGGCCTTTGGCGCTTATCCTTTTTCCCGGATTTTCCGCTTTGAAGTAGGTACCGGCGCTTCCTATTATAGTTACAGGATTGACCGGTGGGCAGACTATTATCAAGCAGACTATCGATATGGTGATAACGGAGAGATCCTGACTAATCCCGACGGATCTCCCAGGTATCAGATAGCTTATTACCCCTACGACTCTGACAGAAAAAAGCTATCAAAAGACGATGCGCGAGATTATTATGGCTCTACATTTAACTCATTTACTATTTATCAATTAAATGCAGCCCTGGTAGGAGACAATTCTTATTTCGGAGTGACCGCTCCTTTAAGCGGTTTCAGGTTCAGGCTGGGACTTGAAAGCTATATAGGAGACTACACATTTAATGCATTAACGGCAGACTTCAGGAAGTACGTCAGGATAAAACCCGTGACGCTGGCAGGACGCCTCTACAGCTATACGCGTTTTGGAGGCGATCAGAATGCCCTCTATCCCCTGTATATAGGTTATCCTTACCTCATCAGAGGATATGAAGCAAACTCGTTTTACCGGACTACATCAAACGCATCAGCCTATATCGACCAGCTGACCGGCTCTAAAATAGCAGTAGGGAATTTTGAAGTACGCCTGCCATTCACCGGCCCTCAAAAACTCGCTGCCTTAGAATCCAAATTCCTGTTCAGTGATCTGAACTTCTTCTTCGACATCGGGCTTGCTTATAACAGTAATTCAAAGATCCACTGGAAAATTGACCCTGACAACGTTCAGTACGGCGGATCTCCCGTTGGTGGGATAAACGGTCCTATCGGAGGTATAAATGGCACGGGAGGCGGCTTAACAGGTACTCAGGTTATCGA
>JBQGEO010000849.1:0-4883 GCA_052039655.1 Pararcticibacter sp. | reverse complement strand
TTTATGGAGGGACGGGAAGACGATCAGCTTGAAGCTGTAAAATATACCATCCCGATCTTCTGAGTTCAAAGGCAGCCTGCTGCACGATTTTGCGAACAGCGGGCTACCTCAACAGCTTAAATAGCAGGATTTATCCGGTTGAATTTCAATACTGTCAGCGCTAATGGCGGCAGTTGTAATGACACCGAGTGCGTACGTCCGTGCATCGGAACCGGAAAGGTTTCAATATCCCCTTCATTCAGAATGTCGCTTCCTCCGTATTTTAAGTTATCCGTATTCAGCACTTCAGTGTAAAAGCCCATTTGAGGGACCCCGATACGATAATTGTCGCGGACAACAGGCGTAAAGTTTGCAATAAAGAGAAGCTCTTCAGATGCGTCATTTCCCGTTCTTATCCAACTGATCACACTCTTTTCTGAATCACTTATATCAATCCATTGAAAGCCGGAAGGATCGAAATTGCGTTCATAAAGAGAAGGCTCGCTCTGGTAAAGCCCGTTGAGATCTTTCAGCAACTTCTGAACGCCGCTGTGCTGCGGATCCTGGTTTTCGTGCCAGTCGAGGCTGAAATCATGCCGCCACTCGTGGTTCTGGGCAAATTCACCTCCCATGAAAATCAACTTTGCTCCGGGATGGCCAAACATATAGGCGTACAGCAGCCTTAAATTCGCAAATTTTTGCCAGGGATCTCCAGGCATCTTATTTATCAGAGATGCCTTGCCATATACTACTTCATCATGAGACAGCGGCAATGTAAACCGCTCTGAGAAAGCATACACCAGGCTGAAGGTCAGCTGGCCCTGGTGATAGCTTCTGTAAACGGGCGCGTTGCTGAAATAGCTGAGTGTATCATGCATCCAGCCCATCATCCACTTCATATCAAATCCAAGTCCGCCATCGTCAACACTTTGTGTCACTCCCGGCCATGCTGTGGATTCCTCGGCTACGGTAAAAACACCGGGATGATAATGATGCACTGCCTGGTTAAACTCCTGGAGAAAGCTGATTGCTTCAAGATTTTCTCTGCCTCCAAACTGGTTAGGTATCCATTCGCCTTCTTTTCTCGAATAATCCAGATACAGCATAGATGCAACCGCGTCTACCCGAAGCCCGTCTATATGATAGCGTTCGAGCCAGTATAAGGCGTTTGAAATGAGAAAAGCCCTGACTTCGTTCCGGCTAAGATCAAAGATATTGCTTTTCCAGTCGGGATGAAATCCTTTACGGGGGTCGGCATATTCATAGAGGTGCGTGCCATCGAAGTAGCCAAGGCCATGTTCATCTGTTGGAAAATGAGAAGGCACCCAGTCGAGAATGACCCCTATTTCATTCTGATGAAGTTTATCGATGAGGTACATAAAGTCCTGCGGTGTACCATAGCGGCTGGAAGGGGCATAATATCCTGTTAACTGATAGCCCCAGGAACCGTAGAAAGGATGTTCCATCACCGGCATAAACTCAACATGAGTAAAGCCCATAAATTTGCAGTATTCCGGCAACTGATGTGCGAGCTCTCTGTATGTCATAAAGCGTCCATCCTCTTCATGAACCCTCCGCCAGGATCCTATATGGACTTCGTAGACGGATATAGGCTTACTCAAAGGCGGCCGCTCTGACCGCATGCTCAGCCATTCTTCATCACTCCACTTGTAGTCCAGGCCCCACACCACCGTGGCGGTCCGCGGCGGGGTTTCCCAATGAAAGGCATAAGGATCGCCCTTCTGGACACAATAACCGTTGTGCGATTCTATGTGATACTTGTAGTATTCTTTTTCCGTTATGCCTGGTAAAAAAACTTCCCATATCCCCGACCCGTCCCACCTGACGTTCATCGGGTTCTTTTGCTGATCCCAGCCGTTAAAATTTCCAACAACTGATACAAACTTTGCATTAGGTGCCCAAACAGCGAAATAAGTTCCCCTGTATCCTTCGTGCGATACGACATGGGCTCCTAATTTATTATACAGATGGAAGTGTTTCCCCGCTTTGAACAGCTGAATGTCGAAGTCACTGAGCAGGGAATAATTAAAATCCGTCATTTCTTTTCGTTAAGTTAATGAAATTATTTTGTCGCACTTACACCCTGGCCGCTTGATGTAACGGAAGATAAAATAGCTTTGATCCCTCTTAGAGGAACCATTACCCAGTCCGGACGATTGTTCAATTCATAGTTGAGTTCGTAGACAGCCTTCTGCAGCAAAAATGTCTGCAAAAGAATAGAGAGATCTTCCTTATTCCCCGGGATGAAATCCGCTCCGCGTACCTTATCCAGATAAGCGTGCATAAAGAAGCCGCTCATGTAATGATACCATTGTTCGACAAATGGGAGAAGTCTGCCTATATCTTCTCCCCTGATCTGGTTATCAAGGAACAAACTGCCGTAGGCAGCATAATGAAAAGAACGGATCATGCCGGCCACATCGCGCAGCGGAGAATACTTCAACCGCCTTTCGCTGTAGCTCCTGGCCGGCTCTCCTTCAAAATCGAGGATCATAAAGTCCTTCCCGGTATACAACACCTGCCCCAGATGATAGTCTCCGTGGATCCTGATCTTGGTTACATCGATCTTATGGCTGTAAATCCTCTTCATGACGTTGAGGATCTCATCCTTCCGCGACAGAAGAGATGCTGCTTCCTCCCTCACATTTTCGGGAAGTTTTTTAATGTTCCTGCTGAGACTCTGGAATGTAGCCCTGACGAGCGACTGAAGCGAAGAGAAAACAGACCTCTGGTAATGAAGCGAATAGGGCTCGGGCCTGAAAGCATCCATATCGGTCCTTGCCGAAAGTGCAAGATGCATTTCTGCCGTTCTTATCCCCAGGAGCCGGGCACCTTCAGCTACGTTTCCCTCCAGCAGTTCTTTTATATCTTCGGGTACATTTTCATAAATGACCGGATCAATCAGGCTTCCCTTAAGCTCTTTAGTAAGAACAGCAGGTTCAGAGTGCGTCAGCAGCTTATCATTGAAGTCATCCAGCCTGTCGAGCATGTACTCCCATGCGTCGCTGTTAGCCCTTACCATCTCCTGCATCATGCCCAGGACGATAGATCCTTTTGAAAATTTCCATTGTACAGACCCAATGAAAGCGGGAATATGCTTAAACCGGGAGTGTTTGGTAAGAAAATGGGTTATTTCGAGGTCTGGATTAATGGCGACATCTACTTTCCTGTATAATTTAAGAAAGAACATGCCGTCGTAGGTAATGGACGTGTTGCTTTGCTCTGCTGACAATACTCTCGGCTTAATCTTTTCGTGTTCCTGGACATAAGCCTTTAGTGCCTTGCCGGAAGAAAACTCCAGTTCACTGCTTTTCAACGATATCCGGTGGTTATGCGCCATATTCTGAATGATGGCAGACTGCAGGTCCAGCCCGTATATCGCATCGTACAGTACGCCATCCTCCCCGCCTACTTTTATGGAAGAGATCACTGACTGCGGACAGCTGTCCTTTATTTTAAAGGAGAAATCGCCCCTTCCGAAAGCTACCGGCAGCTGATAAGTATCCGGCAGGCCGCTTTGATAAGATACCTCAAGCAGGAGGAAAAAGATCCCCTCGCCGCCGGCAGGAACGCTGGCATGATCAATGATCTTGATCCGGTCTACCCCGCGGCCCTTCCCTCCAAACCAGCGCATCTTCATCAGGTAAGAAGGGAGTATTGCATTTTCCAGTTCCTCCAGTACCGCGTCATCTGTTAAATCACGCCAGCGCTGCAATTCAAGCACATGCCTGGTTTGTATTTCTGCTACTTCGGCTTTGTCTTTCTGAAGCAGAAAACACTGGCAGGAATAAGCTCCCAGTGTAAAGAAATAAGGGGTTTCGGCCTTAACCCCAGGAAACTGGTTCCTGCTGAAGATCTCAACCGGAACATATCCCACATACGAATCTAAATCCAGCTCAACTGCCTGTGCAAACCGGGAGAGATTGGCAATGACCAGGATTGTTTCATCCTGCCAGGTCCTCACAAATGAAAGCACTTTTGCGTTTTCAGAATCTATAAAGCTCATATTTCCCCGGCTGAAAGCCTTATACTTCTTCCGCATCGCGATAATGCGCTTGGTCCACCAAAGAAGAGACGAGGTATTTCTCGACTGATTCTCAACATTTACAGAGCCGAAATGAAACTGGGGATCGAGGATCAGCGGAAGATAAAGGCGCTGAGGGTTAGCCTGAGAAAAGCCCGCGTTGCGGTCAGCGCCCCATTGCATGGGCGTTCTGACGCCATCCCTGTCTCCGAGATAATAATTATCGCCCATGCCAATTTCATCACCGTAATAAATAACCGGTGTTCCGGGCAGGGTGAACAGGAGGCTGTTAAGCAGTTCGATCTTTCTCCGGTCGTTGTCCATCAAAGGAGCCAGCCGGTGGCGTATCCCGAGGTTGATCCTCGCCTTGGGGTCTTTTACATATACCTTATACATATAATCCCTCTCCTCATCAGTCACCATTTCAAGCGTCAGTTCATCATGGTTCCGCAGGAAAATCGCCCACTGGCAAGTTTCAGGGATGGCAGGGGTCTGATCGAAGATATCAGTGATAGGATAGCGGTCTTCCATCTGCAATGACATGAACATGCGCGGCATTACAGGGAAATGATAGTTCATGTGACACTCATCGCCGTCTCCAAAGTAAGCAGCGGAGTCTTCCGGCCACATGTTTGCCTCGGCCAGCAACAAGGTTCCCGGAAAATTATCATCCACATATTTTCTTAATTTCTTCAGGTAAGCATGGGTTTCCGGCAGGTTTTCACAATTAGTGCCTTCCCTTTCAAACAGGTAAGGAACGGCGTCAAGCCGAAAACCGTCCACTCCCATCTTGCACCAGTAATTGATGATTTTAAATACCTCCTCCTGAACCAGGGGATTATCATAATTGAGGTCCGGC
>JBQGEO010000848.1:0-4567 GCA_052039655.1 Pararcticibacter sp. | reverse complement strand
CATCTAATTTCTACGGAAATCCATCGGATAAGCTCAGGCTGACCGGGGTGACAGGCACGAACGGTAAAACGACTGTTGCAACTTTGCTCTTCAGGTTGTTCGAAGAGCTTGGATATAAAGCGGGACTTATTTCTACTGTGGAGAATTATATTCACAATACAGTAGTTCCCTCTACCCATACTACTCCTGATCCCATTAGTTTAAATCAATTGCTGGCGGAGATGGTGGGTGCCGGATGTGACTATTGTTTCATGGAGGTTAGTTCACACGCTGTAGTACAACACAGAATCAGCGGTTTGAAGTTTGCGGGAGGGGTATTTACAAATCTCACGCACGATCACCTTGATTTTCATAAGACCTTCAGAGCTTACCTTGAAGCGAAAAAAGGATTTTTTGATGGCCTGGGTAAAGATGCATTTGCATTGGTTAACGCTGATGACAAGAACGGGGCTGTTATGCTTCAAAATACAGGAGCCTGGCAAAAAACATATGCATTGAAAAATATGGGTGATTTTAAAGCTAAGATCATCGAAAATGAACTAAGCGGGTTGCTTTTGGATATAGAGGGGCAGGAAGTTTGGTTCAAGCTTGTGGGGAGTTTCAATGCATATAATTTGCTGGCGGTGTATGGGACTGCATTGCTTCTTGAGCAGGATAAAGCAAAAGTGTTAACTGTGTTAAGCCGTCTTACAGGCGCGGAAGGTCGTTTTGATTATGTCACTGCACCATCGGGGATTATTGGAATCGTCGACTTTGCCCATACACCTGACGCTGTCCAGAATGTGCTGAGTACTATTCACGACATCCGGAAGGGAACTGAACAGGTTATTACGATCATAGGATGTGGAGGTGACAGGGATAAAACAAAACGTCCGGTTATGGCTCAGGTTGCCTGTGACTGGAGCGATAAAGTGATCCTTACCTCTGATAATCCGCGTTCAGAAGATCCGCAGGAAATTATCAGGGAAATGGAAGCTGGTATAAGTCCGGAAAATAAAAGGAAAGCGCTTACAATTACAGATCGCAGAGAGGCTATCAAAACGGCCTGTCACTTTGCTAAGCCGGGGGATATCATTCTGCTGGCGGGAAAAGGGCATGAAAAGTACCAGGAGATAAAAGGGGTTAAGTATCCTTTCGATGATAAGAAAATATTGATTGAACAACTTTACCAGAATAGCTGATGCTGTATTATTTGTTTACTTGGTTGGATAAGGCGTATGATTTTCCGGGCGCGGGGGTGTTTCAGTATATTTCCTTCCGGACGGCTATGTCTATTATATTTTCGCTCTTATTTACTACCATATATGGCAGCAGGCTTATCCGGTTCCTGCGAACTCAGCAGGTAGGGGAAACAGTGAGAAACCTGGGGTTGGAAGGACAGATGCAGAAGCAGGGAACCCCGACAATGGGAGGGGTAATTATTCTTCTGGGGATTCTCGTTCCTACTCTTTTGTTTGCGAAACTGAGTAATGTTTACGTGGTGCTCATGATCGTTACTACCGTCTGGATGGGAGCCATCGGGTTTGTGGATGATTATATAAAGGTATTTAAACGGGATAAAGAAGGGCTGGCCGGCAGATTTAAGATACTGGGACAGGTGGTACTAGCCATTATCATCGGCTGGACTATGTATTTTCACCCCAATATTGTCGTGAGGCAGCAAGTTACGCTTCCAACGACAAATACCAGTCCGCTTGAAGTGCATCAGAAGGGTAACTCTTATTATTTTACGCAGAATCTGAAGTCGACAAGAACAAATATTCCCTTTTTTAAGAACAATGAGCTTGATTATGCAAAGTTCCTTAGTTTCCTGGGAGAAGGGTATGAAAAGTACGCATTAGTAGTGTTTCTGGCATTTGTGATCCTTATCGTTACCGCAGTTTCGAACGGTGCAAACTTGACGGATGGGATAGATGGACTGGCAACGGGAACTTCGGCGATCATCGGGTTGACGCTTGCGATACTGGCCTATGTGTCGGGTAATACCATTACAGCAGATTATCTCAATATCATGTATATCCCTAATTCGGGTGAATTAGTGGTTTTTGCAGGGGCATTTACCGGGGCATGCGTCGGATTTTTATGGTATAATTCATATCCGGCACAGGTGTTCATGGGTGACACGGGAAGTCTCGCTATTGGGGGGATTATCGCTGCGTTTGCCATCATGATCCGAAAGGAACTACTGATTCCTATTCTGTGCGGGGTATTCCTGGTGGAGATATTGTCTGTTTCGCTTCAGGTTTCCTATTTCAAATATACAAAAAGGAGGTTTGGGGAAGGACGCCGGATCTTCCTGATGTCGCCTCTGCATCATCATTATCAGAAAAAGGGATATCATGAAGCTAAAATAGTTACCAGGTTTTGGATCATCGGGGTTATCCTGGCCATCCTTACCATTGTGACACTGAAGTTAAGATAGTTATAACAAGCAGATGGACGAAGTTAAAGGCATATCAACTTTACAGGAGCCCCTACCAGGGAGGGGTAGGTTGATTGTTGTTCTTGGAGCTGGCGAGAGCGGTACCGGGGCGGCAATTCTGGCTAAGATGAAAGGATTTGATGTGTTTGTATCTGATCTGGGAGAGATTGCTGAGGTCTATAAGGGGGAGCTTGAAAAGAGAGGGATTGCTTTTGAAGAAAAGATGCATTCTGAGCAGAAAATCCTTCAGGCTGCGGAGGTAATTAAAAGCCCCGGAATTCCGGAAAAAGCTCCATTGGTTAAAAAGCTGAGAGAACGGGGAGTTTCCGTTATCTCTGAAATCGAATTTGCGGGACGGTATACTTCGGCAAAAAAGATTTGCATCACCGGTTCCAATGGAAAGTCGACTACGACCATGCTTACTTACCATATCCTGAAGAATGCCGGATTGAATGTTGGGCTCGCCGGGAATATAGGAAAGAGCTTTGCCTGGCAGGTGGCTGAGGCCAGTTTCGATATCTACGTGCTGGAGATCAGTAGTTTCATGCTGGATGATATGTATGGTTTTAAAGCGGATATTGCAGTCCTTCTGAATATTACACCCGATCATCTTGACCGGTATGATTATAAGATGGAGAATTATGCAGATTCTAAGTTCCGCATCCTGCGTAATCAGACTGACCGGGATGTATTCATCTATTGTGAAGACGATCCGGAGACTATTAAGGGCCTGCATTTGCATGGCATCAAAGCGAACGCTTTTCCATTTTCTATACAGAAGAAGCTGGAAAAAGGAGCTTATCTTGAAAATAAAGAAATTAAAATAAACACTGATACATCACAATTTAACATGTCCATTTCAGAATTAGCGCTTCAGGGCAAACACAACGTTTACAATTCTATGGCTTCAGGCATTGTTGCCAAAGTACTGGAATTAAGGAATGAAACGATCCGCGAGAGCATGGGGAGTTTCAAAAATATAGAGCACCGGCTGGAGCATGCAGGGAGTATCTCGGGAATCGATTTTGTTAATGACTCAAAGGCTACCAATGTTAATTCAACCTGGTATGCACTTGAGAGTATGAACACCGATGTTGTTCTCATACTTGGAGGGGTGGATAAGGGAAACGATTATTCGATGCTGAAAGATCTTGTTAAAGACAAAGTGCGTGCAATCGTTTGCCTCGGAAAAGATAATAAGAGAATACACGATGCTTTTGAAGAGGATGTTGATGTGATCGTGAATACATTTTCTGCAAAAGAAGCGGTGGAGATAGCCTATCATCTGGCGAAGAAAGGAGATACGGTATTGTTGTCGCCGGCATGTGCAAGTTTTGATCTTTTCAGAAATTACGAGGACAGAGGCGAGCAGTTTAAGGCTGCCGTGAGGGACTTGTAATTAAGAGTTTAGAGTTCAAAGTTTAGAGCTTAAAGCCTGGGAGTGCGGTGAAAGTGGTAGACGGAAATTGGGAATATCTAATCTGACAAATAACAATGAGTGTAATCAATCAGGTACTTAGTAAAACGAAGGGAGACAGATGGATCTGGCTGATCGTGATCCTGTTGTCTGTGTGGTCGCTTCTGGCTGTTTATAGTTCTACAGGAACTATTGCGTATAAGAACGATAAGTCGGCAGAGCAGTACCTGATTAAACACCTGGTAATGATTGCCGGTGGATTAGCATTGATGTATTTTTCGCATAAGCTCGACTACAGGTATTACGGAGGTATATCCAAAGTGCTTATGATCCTGACAATTCCGTTGTTGCTGTATACTTTGATCTTCGGGAACCAGGTAAATGAAGCAAATCGTTGGGTAACGATACCGGTTATTAACCAGACATTTCAAACGTCGGATCTGTCGAAGCTTGCCCTGATTACTTTTCTGGCAAGGACGCTGACGAAAAAACAGGAAAGGATTAAAGATGTTAAACAGGCATTTTTGCCTATAATGGGTTCTGTATCGGCTGTTTTTATATTGATTGCCCTGGCGAACCTTTCTACTGCGCTGATGCTGTTTGGTGTAAGTATCTTATTGCTTATAATCGGAAGGATCAGCATTAAGCAAATACTGATTGTTTGCTTGGCGGGTGCTGTGCTTCTTACGGGAGTTATCTTTTTAGGTCCGAGGCGAAAAACATACGCC
>JBQGEO010000847.1:0-9886 GCA_052039655.1 Pararcticibacter sp. | reverse complement strand
ATAATGAAAAACCCCTGTTTGTTTTTATTTAGCAGGTCAATGGTTTTACGTAAGGATCGGCCAAGCATCTCTCCACGGCCTTCCCTAACCGGCCGGGTTGCGGAATCGGGCAGCAATACCACTTGTCTGTCAGATTTTTGCGATTCAAATGCTTCCAGCGAATGCTGAACAAAATATCCTTTCTCCCTCAAACCGGCCAGAAGACCCGGATTTGCAGATTCGCTGAAACTCCGCTGATTGGACCCTACAAGTATATTCACCTTACTTTTAAGAAAGTCGGCTGCAATCGCTTTTGACATAGACCGCTCTGCGTTATGTGCATAAAACGCTGCGGGGGTTGCATCAGTAATGTCACCGCTGCTGATGATGCCTGATTTTATACCCCGATCCGCCAGTGTATCTGCCAGATTGGTCAATTTATTTCCACTCGGATCAACCCCTACAGCCCGGTTATTGGTTTTATGACCGGTGGCAATTGCAGTTCCCCCCGCCGCAGAATCGGTGTTTCCGGCGTCTGCCGAACTGGTAGTGGCGAAACCGATGTTCGTAAAGTTAGAAAGATTCAGCGTCCCATGGTTTGCCATCAGAGCTGCATGGATCTGGGCCAGTCCCATTCCATCCCCGATCAAAAGAATGATGTTCTTCGGCCGTACTTCGGTGGCGTCCCTTTTGTGTGTAACCTGATAAGTTTTGTAAGGCTTGGGAAGCTCAAAGTTGAGTTTATCCTTATTCCTGTAAAATTCAAGCAGGCGGCCGGGAACGTCCGTATTAATCCAGTCGACACCTAATTTATCCAGTACGAGCCAGGTATTTGGGCTATCCTGAGATGCCCAGAACCGGAACGTTTTACCCTGGGAATGCGCAGCATTAATGACTTTTCGCAGCTTTTTCTCGTCCGCGGCGACCGGATTCCCTTTGCCGTTCCATTTTGTATACGTATCCAACGCCTGGCTGATCATGCCAATCCTTCTAAGCTGTTGATCTGTATAGGATATTTCCGGACGGCCATCGATCAGGAAAGGTTCCGGAACTTCATCAAACTTTTCCGGTGGCGGTACTTCTCCGCTTAGTAATAATCTCACAGCCGCAGGGTTTTTGCTGCGATCGAACAGGATCTTATAGTGATCGAGCTCCTTGATCAGAGAAGGAAGAACGGTTCGGTAATGCTGTTTAAGATCAATCACTAATTGAAGTCCATACTGCTCCTCCGGATAGATCTTGTTACCGTTTTCTTTAAATTTCTCAAAAAGCGGATCCAGGTACATCTTTGAAAGCGTCCGGTTTTTAGAGATCTCAGAGCTGTCGTGTGCGACATACAGTATTCCATCCTTCAGGAAGATATCTGCTTCAATAGAACCCATTCTCGCATTATATGCAGTGAGAAGGGGGACATCCTGTTTATAGTCATTGTGACTGTGGCCATGGTTGGCATTCAGCCGCTGCTGGGCAAAACTGCTTAGCCCCAGCCCGAAGGCTAGGACGAAGCAGGTGATTTTCTTACATCTTACCATCCGGGATTTTGTTTAATGACACCGGCACTATTGTCGATTTCGCGTTTTGGCACCGCCCAGACATCATGAACCGCAGGATTGAACTCACGGGCCGGCCAGATAACTTTACCCTGCGAATCATGCAAAGGTTTTGCATAGGTCGCCTGAGCATCTCCCCAGCGTACCAGGTCGCGATGACGGTCGGGCCATTCTCCAGCCAGTTCATTGCGGCGTTCCCTTTTCAGATCAGTCATAGTCATTCCCGACTTTTCGATGAGCCCGGCGCGTTTGCGGATCAGGTTAAGCTCTTTGTCTCCCGCGCCCGCTCCGCTTTGCGCAATAGCGGCTTCCGCCTTGATCAGCAGAACCTCAGCATAACGCATTAAAGGAACATTCAGATCGGTTGTACCGTTATCACCATTTGGATTTACGTGCGAAGGAATCGGATTGGCATAAGAGAAG
The DNA here is from genome assembly GCA_052039655.1 of Pararcticibacter sp. Taxonomy (GTDB): domain Bacteria; phylum Bacteroidota; class Bacteroidia; order Sphingobacteriales; family Sphingobacteriaceae; genus Arcticibacter. Next base: position 7,934 of record JBQGEO010000847.1, on the reverse strand, counting down.
GGCTCCATATATTTATTAAACTGGTAGTCAGACGTAGCCCCTCCATCCTTCGTAAAGCTGCGCTCCGCACCAAAAAACATAAACTTATCACCCGGCTTCAGTATCGTTACCTCCCGGCGCTGGTCTCCTGCTTCAAACGAATCATATAATTCTTTGGTTGGAAGATAATACCCCCATCCATTGTAAATGCCCCAGGCTTTATTGGTCAGCATGACACCGGGTAATTTACTTCCCCAGCCCGTGCCGCCTCCGTTCGGTGTGCACACTACCGACCAGATATACTCTTTCGACCAGTTGTTAGCGGCTTTAAAAACATCCGCAAAAGAGGAAAGAAGTGCATGCTGTCCGGAGTTGATCACCATATCGGCATACTTAACCGCATTGGCATAATCTTTCTTATACAGGTAAACTTTTGATAGTAACGCCCAGGCAGCGGTTTTATGTCCTTTGCCATAGTCCGTCGCCGCCATCTCTGAGAATAAAGGCAGATTATCAGCCGCTTTGTTAAGCAGTTCGATGATATAATCATAGTTCTCATTTACGTTTGCTGCCCGGGGTACGGGTAAGGCAGGATCTGCATCAGGGGTAACAATCGGAACTCCAGCCTTGTCATTCCCGTAATTAGATGCCAGCTGAAAGTATACAAGTGCTGAATTGTAATAGGCATCGCCGATGATATGTTTCTTTAATGTTTCGTCCATCGGGATCTGCGGAACATTGGTAATAATATCATTAGCACGTTTGATGGTGGCATACCGCATGCTCCATTGTGATTCGGTATAGCCGCCGCCGATATAATTGCGGTTAAAATTCTTGATATTGTCGCCTTCAGGCTTGTTCCGGCCGGTAACCATATCATCGCTGGCGTTTATAAACCAGAACATCCCACGACCATAAAAGTCTTCCTGGTTGTAGTTTTCATACATCCCTGCCTGTGCTTTTATTGCATCTTCGCGCGTTTTCCAAAAATTCTGTGCCGATGGTGTGCCCTCGGGGATGATGTCGAGCTGATTGCTGCAAGCTGCCAGAAAGGAGCAGGCAGTGAAGATCATGTATTTGAATAGCGTTTTCATTTTAGTCGATTTGAGATTAGAGATTTAAGCTTAGTCCTACGAAATAACTTCTCGCCTGCGGGTATCTCCCAACATCAAGCCCGTTATTGTCCATGCCGATTTCCGGATCAAAACCCGAGTAATTCGTGAATGTGAACAGGTTGTTTGCAGAGAGGTAGACCCGGAGAGTCCTTGCTTTCATTTTGCCGCTCAACGAACCCGGCAATGTATAACCAAGCGTTACATTACGGATCCTTAAATAAGAACCGTCTTCTACATAGAAGTCAGAAGCATTAAAATTTCCGTTGTTATCGGATGTGGACAGGATGGGCACTTTTCCGCCCGGATTTTCCGGTGACCATGCATCCAGTATTCCCTCGAGTTTATTATATGACGGACCGCTTGCACTATAGGTAGTTCTCTTCACAGCGTTAAACAGCTCATTGCCCTGTACCCCCTGGGCGAAGATATTCAGATCGAACCTTTTATAATTCGCGTTGAAACTGAGCCCGTATGAAAAATCAGGATAAGCATTGCCTGCGTAATAGCGGTCGTTCAAATCAATAGATCCATTTCCGTCAAGGTCGGCGAACCTGAAATCGCCGGGTTTGGCCTTTGGCTGAATCAGCCCGCCAGCTGAGTTTTTATAACTGTCAACTTCTGCCTGGCTCTGGAAGATTCCCTGGGTTTTCAACACATAGTAGCTATACAAAGGCTGACCTATGGCAATTGTAAGTGGAGCCAGTTCATTTCTGAAATTGGTGGAAACGGCCATATTCTGCATTCCGGGAGCCAGTTCTATTACCTTATTCTTAAGCTTGGTAAGCGTAGCATTAACAGAGTAGTGGAATGCCGCACCGGGTTTACTATTGTAGTTCAGTCCCAGTTCAATACCCCGGTCTCTTACAATTCCGGCATTAATAGTCTGCGAAACAAGACCTGCCGTTCCCGCTAACGGGCGGGTAAAGATCATTTTATTTATCTCCTTTTCGAAGTAATCTGCAGTCATGCTCAATCTCTTAAGTACACCGATGTCCAAACCAATATTTGTCTGTTTGGATTCGGCCCAGGTCAGGTCTTTGTTTGGCAGAACAGTTTGAACATATCCGGTTTGCAAAGTTGGGTTTTGTCCGAAGTAGCTCTGGGTAGGCGTCAGAAGCGGGTTAACATCCTCTGGGTCCAGGCTGGCAAGGTTACCCAATACTCCATAACTTCCCCTGATCTTCAGTTCATCCAGCCAGTTTAAGTCTGCGAGAAACTGCTCTCTGCCCACAGACCAGCCTGCTGACACCGAATGGTAATAACGGGAACGCTTCCCCCGGTAAAGCATAGAAGTTCCGTCGTTTCTGCCAATAAGCGAGAGCATATACTTTTCGCGGAAGTTATAATTAGCCCTTAAAAACAGGGAGGATATCGCCGTTGCTTCGTATGAACTCTTAGATGGTTGGATTATAGTTGCGTTATCGAGATAGCGATATTGTTTTGATTCATCATCAAATCCCGCACCCGAGGCATCCAGTCCCCTGTTTTTTGTTTTCTGAAAGCTGAAGCCCCCGGTAAAATCGAGCTGATGGGAATTGATATTCAGCTTATAATTCAGCACCTGCTCGGCCAGAAGATCGGCTACCCGGTCTGTATTCTCTACGAGGCTGTTGCTGAGGACCGGCTTTCCAACCTCTGGGCGTTTTGCAGTAAAGCTCTTGAAGAACGCATCTTTTTTAGTCAGACTTAGGTTAGACCGGAAAGTTAAGCCCCTGGCAATATTTAATTTAGCATAGGGGTTCACTGTCAGCACGTTCACCGGGTTATCAATGTCCATGCGCAGGAGTTCTGCAACCGGATTAATGATATCACCGTAGTCACCGGCATATTGGCCGCCAGGCAAACCAGCGAAAGTTCCGTCAGCATTATAGGGAGTTCCGTTGGTGGGGTAGTAGATGGCACTTAGCAAAGCTCCCGTGTAGTCACTGCTTGTATTGGCCCCGTTTCCGTTGGTAGAACTATAGGAAAGTTGTTCTCCTACGGTAAGCCAGTTGTTAAGTTTATGCTCTGAATTGATCCTGAAATTATACCGTTGAGTCTTTGTATTCAGGACGATCCCTTCCGCGTTCCGGTAATTGAAACTTATAAAATAGCTGGATTTGTCGCTGCCTCCGTTCAGCGAGGTATTATAATCCTGAAGAAGCCCGTTTCTGAAAACTTCGTCAATCCAGTTTGTGCGTGTGATCTGCCCATCAGGATAAAGACTCGCATCAAAAGCTGGAAGTATGGTTGTTCCCCCGTTCTTCGCTGCTTCCTTTGCGACAAAAGCTCTCTGTTCGGCATTCAGAGGTTTTACTTTCTTCCATAAACTCTGCTGCCCAAGCTTCGCATCAAACGAGATCTGCGACTCTCCGTTTTTTCCTTTTTTAGTGGTGATCAGTACGACCCCGCCTGAGGCGCGTGCACCGTAAATAGCTGCTGCCCCATCCTTAAGGACCGAGATGTTTTCAATATCATTCGGGTTGAGCTGGGGTGTTCCGGGATAAAGAGAACCATCAATCACATACAACACATTCTCCCCGGTTATTCCACCCATTCCCCGGATGTTCACTCTTGGCGCGGAAGTCGGGTCTCCGCCTTCATTGGTGACGATAACTCCCGGCGATTTTCCAGCCAGTACTTCTCCGACATTATTTAAAGACCTTGATCCCAGCTTATCCAAAGAAACCGTGCTTACAGCCCCGGTGAGGCTTGCTTTTGTCTGCGATCCGTAACCAACCACTACCACATCCTGGAGCTGGTTGAGCGACAGCTTCAAAATGATCGTAAGGGATGATTGTCCGCCAACGCTGACCTGTTGCGTTTCGAACCCGATCATGGAGAATGATAAAATTGCATTTTCATCGGCCTGGATCCTGAAAGCTCCTTTTACATCCGTTAGGGTAGCCTTCGTGCCGCCCACTACTTTTACAGAAACACCCGGTAAGGCAGATCCTGAAGAATCGCGGACCACCCCGCTGATGATCTTATCTTCCCTGGTTTGCACTGTTTTTCCAAGCAAAACATAGTCACCCTTTTCAAGCGTACTAAAGCCAAGCTTGTCTAAGGCGGAAAGGAGAGGCTCGTTTTTAAAATCGGTGTCTCCCATTGCATTTCCGGACGGTAAAGCATCAGGGTTGTAAACAAATTTTACTCCTGTTTTTATCTCAATTTCCCTGATTACTTTCTCTATCGGCGTTCCCCGCCTGATCTTCATACTGAGGCGGCTTTCTTTAAGGCGCTGTGCCATACCAACTGATGCAAAGAGTGCATGACCAATGACACATAGTAAAAAGGTGAGCACGTAGGCATGCCTTATCCTGCGTCCCGGCGGTTGTAAAGTTTTTAAAGTTGTTTTCATTTAACGTGTTCTTGATTGTGATGATACTTTTGAATAATGGGGTTCATTTATAAAATCATTGTTCCGGAGATGTTGCGTTATAGATATGATAAGCAGACTTATCTTTTGATTCCCTGAAACGGAGGTGATGAAGACTGCAAAGCAGATCCAGGATCTCTTTAACGGGCTGCCCGCTGTTAAACCTGGCGGTAGTTCTCAGCTTAGCATTGACCTCAGGTGACAATACGATGCTGACATTATAAATGGAAGAGAGCCGTTGTGCCGTGTTTGCGAGATTGCTTCCTTCAAAATTTATAGCAACTACACGTATACCGGTTGCCGTGACCGGAAAGATCCTGTTATCGTCGCTGTTAAAATGGATTCCCTGCCCCCTTGTCAGCGTTGCCAGCAAACGTGGTCCTTTGCTTACCCTGACTTTGCCGGTAGCTACCTTTATGATGAAATTACCGGAGCTTTGCGGTTGCTCAATATCAAAGCTTGTTCCCAATACCTTAACTTCAATCCCTGAAAGACACTGGACGATGAAAGGAATGTTCTTCTGGGGTGAAATATCAAAAAAACCATTTCCCCGCATCAGTTTGATCCTGCGGTGTTCTATGGCGAAGGACTTCGAATAGCTTATAAGGGCACCCGGTTTTAACACAACAGCAGACCCATCCGCCAGGCGGACTGTCGAATCCTTGGGTGAGGTGTTTTCTATGGTTACCATGCCCTGGTTTTTTCCAGGCAAGCCGTCGTAATATAAAATGAAGCCAAGGGCAGAGCATACCAGTACCACCGCAGCCGCACGGATCATGGTCTTAAGCTGGAATACCCTCTTTGGCGGGTTTTCCAGCTTGTTCAGCTTCCTGCTTATCCGGGAGGCTATAGCCCGCTTCTGATCCTCAGTAAGAGGTTTATAATCAAATGTCAGCTGCTCATACCAGCGGTCGACAAGATCGGCATCCTCCGGCTTCAATCTTCCTGCCAGGTAGCGGGAGAACAGGCGTTTTAACTTCTCTGCGTTCATTCACAGACAGGTCAATTCAAAAGCCGGATCGTACTATCCAAAAACGTTAAGCGTTTATTAAATTTAGGTTAAGTGTATGGAACGGTAAAGGTGCCGTAACATTATCAGGGCATTAGCGAGTTTGTTCAACGCCAGGGAGGAACGCCAGACACGAAGATATTCTGTGTCCGGAAGTAAATAAGCCTGGGGGATACCGGATAACCTCAGAGAAAGAAACAGGTTAGGTGAGGAAGCTTTTCTTTGAGAAGTTTAAGTGCGGAGCTTGTCTGGTTTTTTACTGTCTGAACAGAAATTTTCATTTCCGAAGCAATTTCACGATTCGATTTTCCTTCCTTCCTGCTCTTGGAAAAAATTGCCCGCATCCGTTCAGGCAATGCAGATATCGCACATTCAATTTCAGAGCTCAGCTCCCGGTATAGCAATTGCTCATCGGCAGCCCCTTCATATCCCGATTCAAGCAGCATCGAGAACTTTTGCTGATGAGCCTGTATAACCGTGTTTAACTTGTAATAATTAATCACCCTGAATTTGACCGAGCCCAGAAGATAGTGCTTCAACTGTCCTGTAAGATTTATCCTGTGCCGGTTCTCCCAAAGTGATACAAAAATATCCTGTGTTATTTCCCCGGCAAGAATTGAATTGCCCGTTTTACTCATTGCCAGAGAAAAGACATCCTCCCAATATTCCTGAAAGATTGCCTCCATAGTGCCCGGCTCATTTTCCTTTAACGCTAAAAGTAAATCCTTTTCCAATAATACTTCGTTTGCGCCAAAGGTATTTTGGTTATATTCCTTCTTTATTAAGAAATCATAAAGTATAAAATATAAAAGCAGTCTCAATCTGGGTTAGCGATTTTAATCATAATCAGGCATATGATCGCAATGAGCAGTAACGCTGCACGCAGGTTGATCACTCTATCCCAGCGCCGTTGTAAGTCCCTGGCATTATCTGCCAGGCGGCCAGATTTTACTGCTTCTACGAGGATATTGTTAACCGGTTTAGCAAAAGCTAAGTAGATGACCAGATGCGTCAGCAATGCAGATAACGATAACAAAGCCAATTGCCCCTGGACAGAATGAAACCCAGCGACGATCACTTGTAATAAAGTGGAAATGATTGCTGTAAAACCGATGATAGGCATCCTGACATCCGCAACCTCATGGAGGCGCCCCATTATATCACCTACGGATGTGTCTTTGCTTTTAGCTAAAGCTTTTTTGGCTATCAGTGCAAAGAATACATCCGTACCGAAGACAACGGCTGTAGCGACTATCGCTGTACCGTTCAGAATATAAAATGCCAAAGTACTCATATCTTAAACTTTACGTCCTGCTTTAAGCAGAAGGAAGGTCGTAATCAGCATGTACACAGCAGTGCCACCATGGATCAATAAATGTGTTGTATCTTCAGTGCCGTTAACTGCCAGTACAGTGAGACAATCGGATACGGGAATAATTATTGCGGCTCCGAATGTGATGGCCGTGGCGCGGCGGTTGCGGGAGATGAGAAAGAGGAATACTACTATACCAGAAAATATGTCCCGGATGCCTTTGATGCGCCCATAAGCCAAAGCGTCACTTGTACGGGTAAGCGGAATACCGAATCCGTCTGCTCCTGATTCAGGCGAGACCATAAACCGCAAGCCCAGAAAAATGATGCCCACAGCTACTAAAGCAGTAAGCCAGTAGGAGGCCGAACGCGGGCCCCAGAAACCGATTGTTGGAGTTTTCATTTGCTAACTTTATTTGTTTAAGCAAATGTCGCCCGGTCTGATTTTTTATTCATTCACCCAGGTTAATAAATATTCAATGCGCTCTTTTGCGGATCCGGGATAAGGATTGTGGCTTAATGCCCACGTAAGAGGCGATATAGTACTGCGGGACACGCTGGCTAATATCGGAGAATGTCTTTATGAAACGCTGGTAGCGCGCCTCGGGAGAGTCTCTGTAAAAGGAGGATAGCTGCTGGAGAACATCCACAAAAACCTGTTCAATGCCGAGCCTTCCAAGACGTTCGCCCTCTCTTACTTCCTGATAAAACTGTTGAAGGTTGTCATAGCTGATGGTATAAATTAAACTGTCTTCCAGTACCTGGATATTTTTGCTGGAGGGCATCTGAGGAAGGAAGCTTTCATAATCGCATAAGAAATCACCCTCCCGGCCAAAATAATAAGTGCCTTCTTCCCCGTCATCATTAATATAATACCTCACCAGACCAATACCTATCACACCCACATAACGGCAGACCTGCCCTTCAAGCAAATAGTGATCACCCTTTTTGAACTTCTTTTCTGTAAAGAGCTGTTTGATCAGCATTGCTTCATCATCCGATATATTAATAATTTGTTTGATCTTGTCGATGAGCATTTGCATAAGTCAGTGTCTTAGCGGAAATGGAAATAGAAATCTCAAAAATAGTATTTCAACTTTCTTTTTTCGATTCCCATGAGACGATTTGTTTACCTGTTTTTCTTCTTGTTGGTTTTTTTAAC
>JBQGEO010000846.1:0-3825 GCA_052039655.1 Pararcticibacter sp. | reverse complement strand
AACATCAACCTGGTAACATCTGCGAACCAGAAACTTGATTTTGTAACGAAAGGCTTGTCGGCTAAACTGGTACTCTCCTACCGTAATCTTTACGGCTATGAACGGAGCATGCAGCGGCCCATCGATGGATCGGGCTTTGTTTCCTACGTTTTTGACCCTAATACAGAAACGTATTCCTATGGAATGAAAGAAGATTCGTACCGGATCACCACCCCATATATGGTATATAGCCCCGGTAGTACCAACAGGGCTGTTACCTTGCAAGGATTCCTGAATTATAACCGGGCTTTCGGAAAGCACCATTTCTCGGGACTGTTCCTCTACAATATTAACATTAAGACAGCGCAAAACACCACCGACAATGACTATAACTTTATCCCGGAAAAATTCAGGGGGTATACAGGCAGGCTTGGGTACGACTACAACCAGCGCTATCTGTTTGAGATAAGCGGGGCATATAACGGCACAGACCGCTTTTATAAGACCAGGCGCATGGGATTCTTTCCTTCTGCAACCGCCGGATGGAATATTTCGGAAGAGGAGTTCTTTAAGAACAACATAGGCTTTGTTGACCGGCTGAAGCTCAGGGGCTCATACGGGCTTGTCGGGGTTGACAATACAGGAGGAGTGTATGCCTATAAACAGTCGTACACTTCCGCTAACGGAACAGGCCTGTTTGGACTGGCTACCAATAACAGCTATTCAACGGTAACAGAAGGAAGCCTGGCTAATAATGATGTGGGATGGGAAAATGAAAAGAAGCTGAACATCGGCGCCGACTTTTCTATGTTCAGACAGAAACTAAGCGGGTCTGTGGACTGGTTTAACAACAACCGCTATGATATTATAAGCGGTAAGGGAACAGTGTCGGCTATCTTCGGGCAGGGACTCCCTCTTTTTAACTTAGGAAAAACCAATAACAAGGGGTACGAAATTGAATTAGGGTATAATGACAAAGCGGGCAGAAACTGGCAGTATTCAGTAAAAGGAACGTGGTCGGTAGCTAAGAACAAGATCGTATTCAGGGATGAAGCTCAGACACTGTATCCATGGCAGGCCTCTACCGGGCAGGCAATCGGCGCGGTGATGAAATACTCCTGGACGGGGGAATACTATACCGAAGCTGAATTAGCCGATCCTTCTGTTCCCAAACCGACAATAGGCGGCCGGCCTGGCGATTTCAAATATAAAGACCTGAATGCAGACGGGGTTATTGACGGATACGACCGTTCGTATTTCGGGTATACCAATCTTCCGAATACTGTTTATGGTCTGACCCTGGGCCTTAGCTATAAGAATTTAAATTTTTCAGTATTATTTCAGGGCGCCGCAAACGTAGTGGCCAGCGCTCAGGGCGCCGTTATTCACCATGTCACAACGAACGCCATGCCCATCCACCAGGAGCACTGGACTCCGGAAAGAGGGAACAGTGCCAAATACCCGCAGTTATATACAAGTGCGATGGATCAGAGTCCCCGGGACTATTACTCCGACTTCTGGGCAATTCCGGCAGACTATATAAGATTGAAGACCGCCGAATTGAGTTACAGTTTTGGAGCGAAGTTCCTGAGTAAAGCCCATCTGAAGGGGCTGAGAGTTTATACAAACGGGTATAATTTATTTACCTGGACGAAGCTCGACAAGCTGTATGATCTGGATCCGGAACTGACAGAATCCTCTGATTCACTTCCCTATCCCCCTACCAGGATAATGAATTTCGGTGTTAACATTACTTTTTAACTGGCAAACATGAGAAAGAGCATATTTGTGATCATCCTGTCTTTCGTTTTAGCGTCCTGCTCAAAGACAGGCTTCCTTGATGACAAGACTAACGGGCTAACAGAAGACGTCGTTTTTTCAGATAGTATCCAGTCGATTAATTTTTTAAACCGTATTTATGCAGATGCGGGATACAGCTTTGGTCCGTCACGGTATACAGGGTCAGGCGGATCAGGAAATTCTGAATTGTGTACCGATAACGCCGAAGGTTCCAACAACACCGCTGTACCCGCCGATTCGTATGTACAGGGGGCCTTATCTTCTATCTCGATAGGAAATGGGTTTGCGGCTGATAAAGATTACTGGAGCACTCCCTATAAAAATATACGAAGAGTAAACCTGTTATTGTCAAAACTGCCGGAAACACCCTTTGCCGAAGTCACCAAAAAACGGATTAAGGGAGAGTTAAGATTCCTGCGAGCATGGTACTACCACTATCTTCTGATCGCATTCGGAGGGGTGCCGGTACTCGAAGATAAAGTATTTGAAGCAAATGACGTACCGCGCGTTCCCAGAACCAGTTATGCTGACTGCGTCAGCTACCTGGTATCCGAACTTGACGGTGCAGCGTCGGACCTGAGAGAGGTGATTTATAAGGATGCTGACTTCGGAAGGATTACATGGGGCGCCTGCCTGGCACTGAAATCGAGAGTCCTGCTCTACGCAGCAAGCCCGCTTTTTAACGGAGGTGCAGTTGCCGCTGATGCGGAACTTGCTCCGGTTCTGAGTTATCCCGCTTTTGATAAGAACCGCTGGCAGATTGCAGCAGATGCAGCCGAGGCCGTCATCAATACCGGCATGTATTCCCTGTACGTTGACAATACCACCCGGCCTGGTTACGGCTTTTACCAGGTATTTTTAAAGCGTGTGAATCCTGAATATATCCTTTCATATAACCGCCCGGCGCAAAAGGAGTTCGAAACCTTCTTTCTTCCTCCATCCCGCTCGGGAAATTGTACTATGCGCCCAACGCTGAGCCTTGCTGAATCATTTCCAATGATTGACGGGAAAAGTATTGGTGAAAGTCCTCTGTATAACGCGAACGACCCTTATGCAAACCGCGATCCAAGGTTCGGCAATTCCATCATCCACAACGGGATGATGTACATGAGTAACAACGGGACTAAAACAGCGATCCAGACTTATATGACCGCTAATGGGTTTACCAACACCTCGACGGATGCGTATACCATAGTGAACAAATACACCGGCTTCTTCTCCAGGAAGATGCTCGACGAAAACCTGACCGGCACCTCATCGGGCACAACCGAACGGGCCTGGCCTTTAATCCGCTATGCGGAGATCCTGCTCAATTATGCAGAGGCAATAAATGAAGCCGGGCATCCTGAAAAGGCTTACCCCAGATTAATTGAATTACGAAACAGAGCCGGGATCCGGGCGGGAACAGATGGCATGTACGGATTAAAAAAGGACATGACTGTGGAAGAAATGCGCGAGATTATCCGGAATGAAAGACGAATCGAACTGGCTTTTGAAGATCAGCGATGGAATGACATCAGGCGATGGAAAATCGCCTCCACCGTTTTAACTGGTTTCAATACCGTTCACATTCTCACTAAAACCAGTGCCAGCACCTACAATTATACCACCGGGTATTCTATGAGACAACTGAAATTCAGGGATGCCATGTACCTGCTGCCTATTCCATTGACAGAAATTCAGAAAATGCCGGTATTGAAGCAAAATCCGGGTTACTAGCATAATACCCTCTTCCCATGGGGTAATCCAACACCTGCAAATGCGATTTGCAGGTGTTTTTTTATTTAAGTTTCCTGTCCCCTACTGCAAATGACAAGGAAAGCTGGCTGAACAATAAAAGACTTTTTTATATTTTATTATATGATCCTAAACATAAAAAGATATTTTTGTCTTTTATTAAAAAGGTATGAAACAGAAATATATCAACTCTATTTAAATCACGATCATCAGACATGAAAAAAACCAAAAAACTATGGCTGGCATTTGCCATTGTAGTAGGACTGTCGTTCGCTACACTTGGTTATTACGGGATAAGGATCTACCAGG
>JBQGEO010000845.1:0-10947 GCA_052039655.1 Pararcticibacter sp. | reverse complement strand
TCCCTTTTTTGTTTTATGAAACGGGTGTATTTGCATTTCGGGAAATGTTAATATGTTATGTTTATAACAAGATTTTTGCAAAGTTGAAAACTAAAAACGTTCGTTTTTTTTAATTTTGCAGAGAACTTATGGAAGCATCGAGAAAATGTCTGCTTATATTCCTGTTGTGTTGTTTCATCAACACGCTCGTTTATATTCCAAACACTTACCGGTATTCTTTTCAATCTCATCAGCTTACACAGAAGCCTGTTCTTTATGATACTCTTCTGGATTATGTCCTGATCGAGATCTTCGACCTTCCGTTTCATGATGATGACGGACAGGCTTTTCATATCTATTTTAAACGTTATTTCGGACGGTCAGCGGAGGTTCAGTTTGTATTTCTGACGGCGTTGTTTGTAACCAGCTTTCTGAAACCCATAACGACGCTTTTACCGCGTTTGGTTACTTTTTCTGATCGTTCACAAGCTCCTCCATTACCGAGATATTATAATTTTCTTTTTCGGTTAAGCCCCTTTTAAACCTCTCGCGGCGTTAAAGCCGTCTTTTAAACCTTGCCGCCAGTTTGGTGAGTGGAATTGTATTAATTGTAAAATGAGAGTTTAGTTAAATCATTTAAAAATGAGAGGTATATCTATTTTGGCCGGTTTGCTGGCCATTGGGATTGTTATGCAAGGCTGCTCGAGCAGTCATGGGGAAAATTCAAAAAAGGGAGCGTCCGTTTATCCAGTGACCGAAATCATTACGAAGGATACTGTCCTTCAGAATAGCTATGTAACAGGTATTGAAGCAGTCAGAAATGTTGAGGTAAGAGCCCGGGTTGGAGGTTTCCTTGATGGTATTTACGTAGACGAAGGGCAGGAGGTGAAAAAAGGACAGCTTCTGTTCCGCATAAATGATACAGAATTTAAGACAGAGCTGGCTAGGGCGAAAGCTGCACTTAACAGTGCTGTAGCCGAAGCAAAAGCGGCAGAACTGGAAGTTGAGCGTGTGAAACTTCTGGTTAATAAGAAGGTGATCTCTTCATCTGAACTGCCTGTTGCCGAGGCGAAGCTGAGCGCTTTGCGTTCGAGAATAGAGGAGGCCCGTTCTGCTGCGACTTTCGCCTCAGCGAGGTTGTCTTACGCGAATGTCAGGGCGCCTTTTGACGGCTTTATAGATCGCATTCCTTTGAAGACAGGGAGTTTGATCAGTGAAGGTACATTGCTGACAAGTGTATCGGACGTCAGATCGGTTTATGCCTATTTTAAAGTGTCGGAGAATGAATATCTTCAATATATACGGAACAAAGAGCGCAGGGAGAAAAACTGGAACAAGGTGAGCCTTGTACTGGCAGACGGTTCCTTGTATTCTCAGCCCGGCACGATAGAAACAGTTGAAAGTGAGTTCGAGGAAAGTACCGGCTCCATCGCGTTCAGGGCAACCTTCCCTAATCCGCAAAAGCATCTGAAGCACGGTGCAACCGGGAGGATCCTTTTATCGCAAACTGTTAAGAACGCTGTTATTGTACCGCAAAAGTCTGTTTTTGAGATCCAGGATAAAAACTTCGTCTTTTTGCTGGGTCAGGAAAACAAGGTGAAGATGCAGAGTGTATCTCCGGTAAAGCGGTTTTCGCACTTTTATATCGTAAGTGAAGGGTTAAAGCAGGGTGATAAAATTGTTTACGAGGGCTTGCAGGACATCAGGGATGGTGTTGAAATCAAACCGAGATATGTAAAGATGGACAGCATCCTTACAGCATCACGTTAACAGACCAAACTTCATTTTCTTATTTCTCAGTTTTAACTTCAAAAACTCTGCAAACATGTTTGAAATGTTTATCCGGAGGCCGGTGTTGTCGCTGGTCATCTCCCTTATTATAACCCTTCTTGGGGCTCTGGCTTTATTTACACTACCAGTGACCCAGTTCCCCGATATTGTCCCTCCTTCGGTGACTGTAACCGCGAAATATACAGGTGCCAATGCAGAGGTCTGTGCAAAGGCAGTGGCTACGCCCCTTGAGCGGGCCATAAATGGGGTACCGGGGATGACTTATATGTCGTCTGTAACCAGTAATGACGGCCTTACCCTGATACAGGTATTCTTTCAGGTAGGTACAGATCCGGATCAGGCTGCTGTAAATGTACAGAACCGGGTATCTACTATCATTGATGAACTTCCTGAGGAAGTTATTAAAGCCGGTGTGACGACTGAAAAGGAAGTGAACAGTATGCTGATGTATCTGAACGTGATGAGTTCAGACAGCACAATGAAAGAGGATTTTATTTACAATTTTGCTGATATCAATGTCCTCCAGGAATTGAAGAGGATCGATGGTGTCGGCCGCGCCGAAATAATGGGTGCAAAAGAGTATTCCATGCGCGTTTGGCTAAAGCCTGACCGGCTGGCTGCCTATAATGTCAGCACGGAAGAGATCATAGAAGCCATACGCAGCCAGAATGTAGAAGCTGCGCCTGGAAAAACAGGAGAGAGTTCTGATAAAAAGGCACAGGCATTGCAGTACGTATTACGCTATACAGGAAAGTTTTTCGAGCCGGCGCAGTATGAAAATATTGTAATCAGGGCAAATGCAGATGGATCGGCACTGAAGCTGAAGGATTTGGCCTCAGTTGAATTTGGCGCACTTACCTACGGCATGGTATCAAAGACAGATGGAAGACCATCAGCTTCTATTATGATCAAACAGCGGCCCGGTTCGAATGCAAGGGACGTGATCACCAGTATAAAGGATCGAATGGCCGAACTGCAGGAAACTTCCTTCCCACCTGGGATGACCTATAATGTTAATTATGATGTTTCCCGTTTCCTTGATGCCTCTATTCAATCCGTGTTAATGACCCTGCTTGAAGCTTTCATATTAGTTTTCATTGTTGTATTTATATTTCTTCAGGATTTCAGGTCAACCCTGATCCCTGCCCTGGCTGTTCCGGTAGCACTCATCGGAACGCTGTTTTTTATGCAGGCTCTTGGATTCTCTATTAACCTGTTAACTCTTTTTGCCCTGGTACTGGCGATCGGAATAGTAGTGGATAATGCTATTGTAGTAGTAGAAGCTGTGCATGCGAAAATGGAAGAAGAACACCTTTCTCCGATGCAGGCAACAGTTGCAGCGATGAGAGAAATTTCCGGAGCTATTGTTGCGATAACGCTGGTTATGTCGGCGGTGTTTATACCGGTTGCTTTCCTTGATGGCCCTGTAGGGGTGTTTTACCGCCAGTTTTCGCTCACCCTTGCGATCTCCATTGTTATATCCGGAATAAATGCGCTTACCCTTACGCCTGCTTTATGTGCACTGATGCTAAAACCGACCCACAACAGCGAAACAAAAAGAGGCCTGCTTTCGAGATTTTTTGCCGGATTTAATGCAAAGTATAACAGGCTTTCCGGGAAATATGCGGGTATGGTGAAATGGATCGGGAACAGGCGTGCGGTAACTTTCGTAGTGCTGTTCATCTTTATTGCTCTCACCTGGGGTGTCAATACCATTTTGCCGGGGGGATTCATTCCTACCGAGGACCAGGGGATGATCTATGTGAATGTAACGACACCCCCGGGCGCTACTCTTGAGCGCACAGAGGAGGTGCTCGACCAGGTTTTTGAAAGCACGAAGAATGCAGGATCTGTAGAATCAATATCTACTCTTGCAGGATATAGTCTTGTTAATGAGGTTGCAGGGGCATCTTATGGAATGGGGATGATCAATCTTAAATCCTGGGACGAAAGAAAAGAGAGCGTGCAGCAGGTAATTGCGCAGTTGGAAGAAAGAGTGAAAGGCATTAAAGATGCTTCCATCCAGTTTTTTCCACCACCAACAGTGCCAGGTTTCGGAAACTCCAGTGGCTTTGAACTGCGGTTACTGGATAAGACGGGCTCGGGTGATCTGCAAAAAACAGCGGCTGTCAGCCGGGATTTTATTGAAGAACTCAATGAAAGCAAAGAAATAAGAGGTGCTTTCACCAGTTTCGACGCAAGTTTTCCGCAGTATCTGATCCACATGGATCACGACATCGCGGCAAAAAAAGGAATCAGTGCAGAGGCCGCAATGAGTACGCTTCAAACCCTGATGGGAAGTTATTATGCATCTAACTTTATCCGCTTTGGCCAGATGTATAAAGTCATGCTTCAGGCAGCTCCCGAATACCGCACCAAGCCCGAGGATCTGCTTCATTTATATATCAAGAACAAGCAGGGGGAGATGGTGCCATTTTCCACTTTTATCAAAATGGAAAGGGTGTATGGGCCTGAACAGCTAACCCGATACAATATGTATACTTCGGCTATGATCAACGGGGATGCTGCGCCGGGGTTCAGCAGTGGCGATGCCATCCAGGCAGTGGAGCGGGTTGCTTCGGAGAAGCTGCCGCGTGGGTTCTCCTATGAGTGGTCGGGAATGACAAGAGAACAGATCCTTTCCGGAAACCAGGTGATCTATATATTTATTATCTGCCTCATTTTTGTATATCTGCTGCTGGCCGCACAATATGAGAGCTTTCTGCTTCCGCTCCCGGTGATTCTTTCCCTGCCGACCGGCATCTTCGGCGCTTTTGTTTCGCTGAAGCTTCTCGGGCTGGAGAACAACATCTATGCGCAGGTAGCGCTTGTGATGCTCATCGGGCTTCTTGGGAAGAACGCCATTCTGATCGTTGAATTTGCTATTCAGCGGCAGAAGCAGGGATTAACCGTACTGAAAGCTGCTATTGAAGGATCGGTGATGAGATTAAGGCCGATCCTGATGACTTCTTTTGCCTTCATTGCCGGCTTAATTCCTTTATGTCTTGCTACTGGTGCAGGAGCACTTGGTAACCGGTCAATCGGTACTGCTGCTGCGGGAGGCATGCTATTCGGTACTATTTTCGGACTTGTGATTATCCCCGGACTATATGTTGTCTTCGCAAGCTTTGCTGCGGGGAAAAGTGCAAAGGGGCAATCAGATACAAACGGCAAACAGTTGACAATGAACCAGGAGGCAGAGTTTAAAAATGAATATTAGGATTATCATCATCGTTTTTTTTATATCTATCGTTTTTTCTAACTGTAAAACACTGAAGACCTCTCCCTTGCCGGAGTTGAAGTTGCCGGAGGCTTATGAAGGCAAATACGACAGTGTCCAGGTGTTACGGCCGCATCGGTCGGATTTCTTTGGGGATACACTCCTCTTATCACTTATTGATTCGGCGCTGAAGAACAATCCTGATATGCTGATAGCAACGGAACGTATTGAAATGGCGCGTGCGGTCCTTCGTCAGAGCCGCGCTGCCGTACTTCCTTCTGTTGATGCCGTCGCATCGGCCGGAATAGAGAAATTTGGAGATTACACACTTGACGGAGTAGGGAATTATGACACCAATCTTTCCGGCAACATTCACGGAGACCGCAGGATTCCTGACCCTACTCCGAACTTTTTCCTGGGTTTGAGGAGCAGTTGGGAGGTGGATCTCTGGAAAAAGCTCAGGCATCGTAAGAAGGCGGCGGTTGCCCGTTTTCTGGCAAGCAATAAAGGCAGGCAGTTGGTTTCCACTATGCTGACGGCCCAGGTAGCTTCCGCTTATTATGAACTGACAGCGTTTGACAATAAGCTGAAAGTGATCAGGAAGAATATTGAGCTACAGGAGCAGGCGCTGGAACTAAGCAGGGTGCAGAAACTAGGAGGCCGGGCAACTGAGCTGGCTGTTAAGCAGTTTGAAGCACAGTTGTATCATACAAAAAGCCTGGAACATACGGTAATTCAGCAGATAGCCGAGACTGAGAATTACCTTAATTTTTTGCTGGGCCGGTATCCGCAGGAGGTGAAAAGGTACAGGCTCGTTTCGGAACTGAAGCTTCCGGAGAAGTTATTTAAAGGGCTACCTTCGCAAATGCTTTTGAACAGGCCGGATATCCAGCAGGCAGAACTGGAGCTGGTTGCTTCTGAGTCTGAAACAGCAGCTGCAAGGGCAGCGTTTTTTCCATCCCTGGTTCTTACACCGTTTATGGGATATAATTCTTTCAGAGCAGAAACCCTTTTTAATCCATCTTCGGTCGCATGGGGAGTAGTTGGGGGGGTAACTGGTCCGCTTTTCAACCGAAGGGAGATCAGGAGCACTTACGAAAGAGTGCTTGCTGAAAGGAAAGCGGCTTTTTATTCTTATCAGAAGACAGTTCTGGACGGGTTCAGGGAGGTAAGTTCGTTTCTGAGCGGTATGGATAATTTCCGAAAGGTTTACGATCAGCGGGAGAGAGAATTCCAGACTCTGAAGGAGGCAGTTGGTATTTCAAGGGATCTTTATCTTGCAGGAAGAGCGTCCTATCTTGAAATCATCACAGCTCAGCGCAATATGCTTGAAGCTGAACTTCAGATGATAGAAGCCCGGAAATCTGTCTTCCTGACCTCTGTAGATCTTTACCGGGCAGTAGGAGGAGGATTGGCAGGGAACTAATATCAATATGACCCCGGTAGACGAGTTTACCGGGGATCGTATTGATATACGATTTCGTACGGCGTGTTTCTGAGCTTTGAAGAGATCTGCCCCAGATGCAAGTCTTCTTTTTGCAATGTTGGTTCACAAAAAGAATAGCTTCTGCCTTTGTAAATGATGGGCTTCCCGACCGGCTTGTCGAACTGAACTGCCATTGTAATGTGTGTAGGGTATAATACGGCTATCATGGGGAGATTGTAAATCTCCTTTACAAGGTAGAAGAACAATGCAGCCCTGTCGTCGCAATCGCTGTATTTTGCGAATAGGGTCTCTTCGGCCGAAAGCCGTTTTTCCTTGCCGTAATTCTCTTCATCGTCTTCGTAAAGAAAGGCGTAGCGGGTAAAGCGCATCAGGTAATCGACCCCTTTCTTCTGATTCATTTTCCCGACATTTTTCTTCAGCATAGGGATAAGCGAACTATATGTTTCCTTGCTCAATGGAATGTTGAAATAGGATTCAAAATCAACGCCCGGATAGTTCTTGAAGATGGTCTCTACTTCCGGATTCAGCTTTACCTTAAAGTGGTAAACCTGCTGTTTATAGCTAAATTCCAGATCCTTCTCCCGGTAGGTTTCCGGTTTAAAGTCAGGCATTTTTGTTACCTTATAGGAAAACGCCTTCCTGGCTTCGGGAACTTTAAGAGCAATAGGAACCGGCGGATCCTGATTCAGATCGGCACGAGGATAATCATGATAATTGAGACACATGAATTTCTTATTGTCGACCATGAAGAAAGGGATGTCTGAGATATCTTCGTTGTTGTAAACATAGAAGATAATTTTATCGGGAGTGAGGGCCAGGCGTGCGTCATAACCCGATCTTGCCAGCAAAAACCATTTATAAAGCGTGTATCTGGTATAGTTTGCGGCTTTAGGACTTATCTGCTGCGCTGTTTTTCGGATAAGCTGATAATATAGCCAGTCATTCAGCTGGTATTTTTGCCTGAAGGAAAGTAAAGTGTCTATCAGAGATTGGTAATGTGACCTGTTTACGGCTGCATAGAAGTATTTGACAGATTCAGCGGATGGCACAGACGGAACTTCCACGAGCATCGTTTCTTCCACTTCGAGGCTGAGAGTACCTTCGTAAAAATCAATGGAAAACAGTCGTTTTTTGTCCTGTCCAGACGAATTTAAAGTCGCCAGGATTAATAGAACAGCTCCGAGAGCTCTATAAATCCGACCCATGGCTTAATAATTTATTTACATTAAAGATACGTATCCTTAATGTAAATAAGTACGATTATTGTCAGTTTTGGTTTTTGCTTTCCTCATAAAAAAAAGTGATATGTGTCATTTCGCCAGGGAATTATGGATAAATAGAAAATGGTTTTATAAATTTCGGCATGGAAACCTACAACCAGAAAATTACCATAAAAGCCTGGGCAGAGGAAGACCGTCCGAGAGAGAAACTTCTTGCTCATGGGCGGAGGAGCCTTTCAGAAGCCGAATTAATTGCGATCCTTATCGGATCGGGCAACCGGGACGAAACAGCCGTGGAACTCAGCAAGCGCATTCTTCACTCCCTTGATAATGATCTGGAGAAACTAGGAAGATTGTCAGTTGGAGAGCTTTCAAAATTTAAAGGCATCGGTGAGGCAAAAGCGATTACTATTATCGCTGCACTGGAGCTGGGCCGCCGGCGACAGGGGACGGAAACGCGGAAAGTGACCCGGATTGGTGCAAGCCGCGATGTTTTTCATTTGATGAAGCGAAACTTTGCTGATCTCCATCACGAGGAGTTCTGGATTGTGCTGCTTAGCCGGTCTAATAACGTTTTGTCAAATCATTTGATCAGTAAAGGAGGACAATCGGGAACAGTTGCGGACCCAAAGATTATTTTTCAGACAGCCCTGGAAAACCATGCGGCTTCTATTATTCTCTCTCACAACCATCCATCGGGAAATCTGAAGCCCAGCCAGGCTGATCTTGCACTGACACGTAAGTTAAGTGAAGCGGGGTCATTTCTTGATATTCCGGTTCTTGATCATGTGATTTTTGGAGAAAATGCATATCTGAGTCTTGCAGACGAGGGGTTAATGTAAGCAGATGTCCAACTTTTCACTTTCAACTTTTTACTTTCTTGTCTCTTGCGTCTCATTTTCTATCTTTGCCCTTCACCCAGTATTAGTTTAAAATGAAAATATCATATAAATGGTTGTCTCAGTTTATTCACACCGATAAAAACCCTGAGGAAATATCCAGGATCCTCACAGGTACGGGGCTGGAAGTTGAGAGCCTTGAAAAAGTACAAACGATTCCCGGAGGTCTTGAAGGCCTGGTGATCGGTTATGTAAAGGAATGTGTGCAACATCCTAATGCAGACAGGTTAAGGGTGACAAAAGTAGATGTTGGCGGGGGGAATGACCTCCAGGTTGTATGTGGTGCACCTAATGTTGCAGCAGGCCAGAAGGTGGTGGTTGCGACGGTTGGTACTACAGTGTATCCTGTTTCCGGAGAACCTTTTAAAATCACTAAATCCAAGATCACGGGAGAAGTATCCGAGGGGATGATTTGTGCGGAAGATGAGATCGGTCTGGGAGAATCTCATGCGGGGATCATGGTTCTGCCGGAGGATGCTGTGGTAGGCACGGCTGTAAAAGAATATTTCAATATACAGGATGATTATCTCTTCGAAATCGGTCTTACGCCTAACAGGGCAGATGCTGCTTCGCATTTGGGTGTAGCGCGTGATCTGGCAGCTTTTCTCAGAACATCGGTCATAATGCCGGACGTGTCTTCCTTCAACGTTGATCGCCGGGATGGCGCAGTTAGTGTAGAAGTGGAGAACGAAAAAGCCTGCATCCGTTATTCTTCTTTGAGCATCAGCGGGGTAGAAGTAAAAGATTCTCCTGATTGGCTGAAGGAAAAGCTCCAGGTGATTGGTGTACGTCCTATCAACAATATCGTTGATGTTACGAATTACGTTCTCCACGAGTTGGGGCAGCCTCTTCATGCATTTGATGCTGATGAAATTAAGGGAGGTAAAGTAACTGTAAAGAATTGCGCTGAAGGAACCACTTTTATAACCCTTGATGAGGTTGAACGTAAGTTGTCGGCCGAAGACCTGATGATCTGTAATGCCGAGGAGCCTATGTGTATCGCCGGGGTGTTTGGAGGGATTGGGTCCGGCGTAAAATCAGCTACCAGGAATATCTTCCTTGAAAGTGCCTGCTTTAATCCTGTCTCTGTAAGAAAGACCTCGAAACGCCATGGTTTAAAAACGGATGCTTCTTTCAGGTTTGAGCGGGGAACTGATCCCGAAATGACAGTATTCGCCCTTAAGCGTGCTGCTTTGCTTATAAAGGAGGTTGCGGGAGGAGAGGTAACATCAGACGTACAGGACATCTACCCGGTACCGGTGGCTCCGTTCAGGGTATCCATCTCCTATCAGAATGTAAACAGATTGATAGGGGAGCCAATTGCTCCCGGAACTATAAAAGAAATTATTACTTCACTGGGGATATCTGTTATTGCAGAAACTTCCGAAGGTCTTGACCTGGAAGTACCAAGCTTTAAAGTGGACGTCAGCCGTGAGGTAGATGTAATCGAAGAGATCTTAAGGATATACGGATATAATAATATCGCGATTCCTGATCAGATCCGTGCTTCGCTGAACTATGGGGTAAAACCCGATAAAGAAGCTGTCCAGGATCAGATCGCTGATATGCTTGCTTCAAACGGGTTTCTTGAGATACTTTCCAATTCACTGACAAAATCAGCTTATACTGCGAATGAGGAAACGGCTGTAAAAATCTTAAATCCCCTTAGCAGTGACCTGGATACAATGAGACAAACCTTGCTTTATTCGGGACTTGAAGCTATTGCTTATAACCAGAACAGAAAGAATCCGGACTTGAAGTTGTTTGAATTTGGGCGGATCTATGAAAAGACCGAAACCGGATATAAGGAAAATCAACGTCTGGCTGTATTTATTACAGGACTGAAACAGGCGGCACAATGGAACCAGGGGAGTGAGCCTGCATCATTTTATAACCTGAAAGCTGCGGTGGATGCCATTGTAAAGCGTCTGAATATTTCAGGACTTGCAGAGGAAAGATACGAGTCGGCTGATTTTGCCCAGGCGCAGCAGTACCGTAAGGGGGATAAGCCATTGGTTTATTTTGGAACTGTGGCCCGTAAGGTGCTAAAAAAGACAGAGGTAGACAAAGACGTTCTTTATGCTGATTTTGACTGGGACCTTGTTTTAAAAGCGATCAGAAAGAACAAGATTGCGTATAAAGAAGTTTCGAAATTTCCTGCTGTAAGGCGCGACCTCTCAATGCTGCTGAATAAAGACGTTACGTTCTCTCAGCTCAGGCAGGTGGCATTGCGGACAGAGAAAGGACTGATTTCTGAGATTAATGTGTTCGATGTATATGAAGGGGATAAATTACCCGAAGGAAAGAAGTCGTATGCCGTAAGTTTTCTTCTTCAGGATGAAGAGAAGACGCTCACAGATAAGCAGATAGATGCCGTAATTAATAAATTAA
>JBQGEO010000844.1:0-6096 GCA_052039655.1 Pararcticibacter sp. | reverse complement strand
AGCAGGGAAAAAATATCCGTTGCGATCATTGCCTGCACTGGAGTGGCTAAGTACGAATGTCGCTTCCTTCTCAATCGGCAACCAGTATTTCCTTTGCCAAAGAAGCAAAACAGGAATGGAAGTGAAGGAATGGATGCAACTGCCTGAAGAGGCTGAAAATATTCACATAGAAAATACTACCAGGAGGTTTGCTTATACGAATGCAAACAACCTTTTCATGGTTGACGCAGAGGGCCGGACACATACAGTAACAAAAGATGTGGACCCCGGGATACTTAATGGAAAATCGGTACACCGGGATGAATTTGGCATAGACGGCGGAATTTTCTTTTCACCTAAAGGAAATTACCTCGCTTTTTACCGCATGGATCAAAGAATGGTAGAGAATTATCCGCTGATCAACTGGAATGTCACCCCGGCCTCTGTTCATTTTACAAAATATCCGTTTGCCGGAAGGACATCACACGAAGTGACTCTCGGGGTTTACAATCCGTCGGACGGCAAGACCGTCTTCCTGGAAACCGGCACTCCGAAAGATCACTATCTCACCTGTGTCACATGGAGTCCCGATGAGAAGTTTATTTTTGTGGCTATCCTCAACCGGGAACAAAATCATTTATGGTTAAACCAGTATAATGCACAAACCGGAGCTTTTGTAAAAACTCTTTTTGAAGAAACAGATTCAAAATATGTTCATCCGCAGCACTCCCTCACGTTTATTCCGGGAAAAAGCGACCAATTTATATGGTGGAGCCAGCGCGACGGCTTTATGCACCTTTACCGGTATAATACCAGTGGCAAACTGCTGAACCAAATCACCAAAGGACCCTGGGTGGTTACGGAGATTGCGGGGAAGTCGGAGAAAAAGAAAACGTTGCTCATCACAACAACCAAAGACTCTCCTCTTGACCGGCACATTTATTCGGTGAATTGGGAAAATGGAAAGATGCAGAGAGTGGACACCGATCCGGGGACGCACTTGGCTGCCGTAAACAATAATGGCGATTACATCATCGACCGCTGGTCAAACGGGACAGCGCCAAGGGTTATTGACGTGGTCTCTTCTTCAGGATCGTGGAAGAAAAATCTCCTTACAGCAAAAGATCCGCTGGCAGGATATCAGCGTCCGAAAACAGAAAACGTGACTATTAAAGCAGAAGACGGCACGCCCCTGTACGGCAAACTTATTTACCCGGTTAATTTTGACAAGGGCAGGAAGTACCCGGTTATTGTATATTTGTATAACGGGCCTAACGTTCAGATCATCAGCAATACATTTCCGGCTAGCGGGAATCTATGGTACGAATATATGGCGCAGCACGGCTATATTATCTTCACGATGGACGGGCGCGGCAGCAACAACCGGGGACTTAAATTTGAACAGGCAACATTCAGGAATCTGGGAACAGTTGAAATGGAAGATCAGCTAAAAGGGGTTGATTATCTGAAATCCCTGCCTTTTGTAAATCCGGACAGGATTGGCGTTCATGGCTGGAGCTACGGCGGATTTATGACGACATCCCTCATGCTTCGTCACCCGGGGGTGTTTAAGTGCGCTGTTGCCGGTGGTCCTGTGATGGACTGGAAAATGTACGAAGTGATGTATACAGAACGGTATATGGATACTCCGCAGGAGAACCCCGAAGGCTATGAAAACGCGAATCTTCTGACCAAGGTGAAGAACCTCAAAGGTAAATTACTTTTGATACATGGAACTATCGACAGTACCGTCGTTTGGCAGCACTCTATTAATTTCCTGAAAGAATGTGTCGACAACCGTGTGCAGGTTGATTACTTTGTTTATCCCGGTTATGAGCATAATGTACGGGGAAGAGACAGGGTGCACCTGATGCAAAAGATAACGGATTATTTTGATGAGAATCTGTAGCTTTTGGTAGCGGGTGAAACCCGCTACCAACTTTTGGTTATTGGCTTCTGTAAAGTTGTACAGGAGCTTTTTTTATAACAAGTCAATCTCTTTTATTGGCTGCCGGTGGCTAGATAGTGTGCAGAGATCTGTTTGTGATCAGGTGGAACCTGTTACCGGCTGGGTGACACCAGCTTTAGTAATCAGCACCTGCGGACGTTTAGCAAGAGCTTCTATTTGTACGAAAACGAACAGAAGCTGTTCATCAGGGAACAGAAACCCCTAAACCAACCAAAACAAACCATTGACTACCAACAACATACCTCATTGGCATATATTATGCGACTCCAGTACTAATTGCTAAAAGCTAACTGCTAAAAGCTAACTGCTAAAAGCTAATTGCTAACAGCCAATCGCTAACTGCTAAAAGCTGACTGCTGAAAGCTAACTGCTGATAGCTCATTAAATATTTGCTAATATGATAAAAAACTACCTCCTCATTGCCCTCAGGAACATACGTAAAAGGAAAACCTTTACTACCATTCATGTTCTTGGATTGAGTATCGCCTTCGCTGCGTCTATGCTGCTGTTTTCGACAGCATTGTTTGAGATGTCTTTTGATTCCTTTCATCGGAACAAGGATCATGTTTTCCAGGTATACAGAGAGCAATTTACGTCACGGGGAATAGAGAAAGATGCCCCGATGCCTGTACCTTTTGTTCCGGCGGTGAAAGCAGAGGTCAGCGGGGTTGAAGACGCCGCCCGATACGGTAACGGCGGCGGACTGGTAAGGTTAGGGGCTAAACAGCTGGAAACATCTGTGATCTATACGGATAAATCTTTTTTCAGCATGTTCTCCTTCCCTCTTCTAAGTGGCAATAGCAAAGATGTGTTCAAAGGCCCTGGAGATATTGTTGTTACCAGAGCCTTTGCACAAAAGATTTTCGGCACAGAAGACGTTACCGGAAAATCGCTGGAACTCAACCTGAATAATAAGTGGGAAAACTTTATCATTTCAGGAGTGATCTCTGATCAACCCGCTAATTCAACACTTAAGTTCGACATCCTCTCCCCCTTTGAAAACTTTCCGGCTTACCGGGCTGATGAGAACGACTGGACGAGCCATAATCATACCGCATTTATTCAATTAAAAGATCAAACGAAACCGGAAGATTTTTACAGGAGCAGCAAACAGTTTATTAATAAGCATTTTGCTGAAAACATCAGGTCCATGAAGCGCGACGGGGGGAAACCCGGACAAGACGGACAATATATGAAGTTAGGACTCATTCCATTGCACCAGCTTCACTTCAGTAACATAAACAACATGGGGAATTCTGTAAACGCATTTTTTCCGTGGATGCTGATTCTTCTGAGCTGCGTGATCCTTTTCGTTGCAGGCAGCAACTTTGTAAACCTCTCGCTGGCCACATCCTTCAGCAGGGCAAGGGAGATCGGCGTAAGAAAGACATTTGGTGCCATGAAAAGACAACTGGTTGTTCAGTTCTGGAGTGAAGCGCTGCTCATCTGCCTTGCCTCACTCCTGCTGGGAGGAATCCTTCTTTTTGCTTTCCTGGAAAAATATACTGCAATTACCGGGAACAAATTGCCTTTGGAAATATTGTTATCGCCCAGATCTGTCATTCTCTTTGTCGTTCTTTTTGCCATCACCACACTTTTATCCGGAGGTTATCCTTCGTGGATAATGTCAAACTTCAATACCATTAACACGCTTCAGGGAAAACTTTCCTTAGGTTCTAAGAATACATTGAGAAATACACTTACTGTAATCCAGTTCTTTATAGCCATTGTACTGATCACTTCAACTCTAATTATCATCAGGCAAATGGATTATGTCAGAAACCAGCCTCTCGGTTTCAATAAGCACCAGGTGATCAGTATTCCAATTGGGCCTAATATCGAACCGGAAAGTGCCTTGCAGCAAATGCGGGTAAAACTTGCATCTGTACGAAATGTCGAAAGTGTAACGGGCACAGACATAAATCTCGGGCGGGGAAGAGACGGCTCCTCCTCTACTTCTATCCTGGGGTTTGATTATAAAAACCGTGAAATTAAGACCAACTGGCTAAGAATTGATTACGACTACCTGAAAACCCTCGACATTTCGCTGGTTAAGGGACGCGATTTTTCCAGGGACTTTGCGACAGATACCGCCGCTGCCCTTATTAACGAGAAAATGGCCGCTTTAATGGGAGATAAAGATCCTGTAGGTAAGATCCTGCCTGTCGATGAAGGCGGGGGGCTGAAAGTCATCGGAGTGGTCAAAGATTTTCACTTCAAAAACCTCCATCAGGAAATCAAGCCTCTCACCATGATGATCCGTCCCAAAGAATGGCCGGTATCGTATATTTTTGTAAAGGTCAGTCCCGAAAACCTGCCTGCTTCCATGAAGCTTGTTCAGGATGCGTGGAAAGAAGTCAATCCCCGCTATACCACAGAACCATCATTCCTGGATGAAAATACAAATGCGGAATATAAAAAGGAGGAGAGGATTTCGAATATCTTTACAGCCGGCTCGGGGCTTGCGATATTTATTTCTTGCATGGGACTGTTTGCGTCTGCGTTACTGAGTATGAATCAGCGCACAAAAGAAATTGGGATCAGAAAAGTCCTTGGCGCCAATATCGGCGGCATTGTTGCTTTGCTGTCGAAAGATTTCGCAAAGCTGATCATGATATCGTTTTTAATTGCAGCACCTCTCTCCTGGTTTATGATGAGTAAATGGCTGGAAGACTTCGCCTATCATATTACAATATCCTTGTGGACTTTACTTGCCGGAGGATTCGTCGTGCTGGCCGTCGCCCTCCTGACAGTAAGTTTCCATGCAGTAAAAGCAGCACTTGCCAACCCTGTAAAGAGCCTAAGGACAGAGTAATATCACCGGATGAATCGACATAACCCACAATAACAGTTAAAATGAAAAGATTGGTAATATTTTTTATTGCAACAGCTCAAATGCTGGCTGCACAGGCAAGGCAGGATAATTCCGGAGAGCCCTACCTTTCCAAATCGTTCAATGCTTCTGAAGTGAAGACGCTGCGGTCGGAAACTTCCGGAGGATACATCATGGTAACAGGAACAAATGAAAAAGAGTCTAAAGTGGAAGTCTTTGTCCGCGGCAACGGTGTGAACAGGAATCTTTCAAAGGAGGAAATTCAGGAGAGGCTTGCTGACAATTACAACATTGAAGTGTCGCTGAATGGAAATGAACTGAAAGCCATCGCAAACAGCAGGGGAAGCACCAACTGGAAAAAGGCTCTTAGTATTTCATTTAAGATTTATGTCCCTTTCAATGTTTCTTCAAAGCTGAATACCAGCGGGGGAAGCATTACGCTGACGAATCTGAAAGGCGACCACGATTTTAAGACAAGTGGCGGCAGCCTGAAGATTGATCAGCTTGATGGCATGATCACCGGGCGTACTTCAGGCGGGAGTATTCAGGCCATGAACAGCAAAGGCTCAATTGACATGAAAACGAGTGGCGGGAGTATCGACGCCTCTAACTGCAATGGCAAAATCTCCCTTTCTACTTCAGGAGGCTCATTAAAGCTGAACCAGCTAAAAGGCAATATTGATACCAGAACCAGCGGAGGAAGCATCAAAGGCAGCGATATATCCGGTGATTTATATTCCCATACATCCGGAGGAAGTATCCAGCTGGATCAATTGGCTTGCAGCCTCGATGCCGCCACCAGCGCAGGAAGCGTGCATGCATCTTTTGTTGATCCTGGAAAGACCGTCAAGGTGAGCGTAAGTGCCGGGAGTGCTGTACTGGGTTTACCAAAAGACAAGGGATTTAACCTCGACCTGAGCGGCGGCCGTGTAAATACGGGAACACTCAAAGACTTCAACGGGACCGTCGATAATGAACGTGTAAAAGGCAGCCTTAAAGGAGGCGGAACAGATGTTTACGTACGTACCTCAGCAGGCCGCGTATCGATAGAATGGCTATAAAGAATGATCTGCATTTTAAAATGCACAAACTCTTGTGTATTTTAAAATGCATTCTTCTTTTGCTTAGAAATTTGGCTTCAGCACATATTTATTGTAGAAGCGGAAGATATGCTCTACTGCCTCCTCTGCCGTATCAACCACACGATAAAGATTGAGATCTTCCTCACTGATATTCCGGGCGTCGAGCATGTGATTTTCTACCCAGTCAAGCAAACCACCCCAATATTCACGGCCTACCAGGACGATGGGAAAAC
>JBQGEO010000843.1:0-2506 GCA_052039655.1 Pararcticibacter sp. | reverse complement strand
CAGATACGATTTGGTTTGCGGTTTCCCGTCCGCCTCATGTGAATATCAATGAGCTGGTGGTAATGCCAAGGGCACAGGCGGGAGCGTATTACTGGCATAAGGAGATATAAGTAGTAAGTTATAAGTAGTAAGTTTTAAGTTGCAGGTATTATGGGAAAGAACATTTTATCGGGCTTGAGACTAAGGCGGAAGGATTTTTAGGTTAATTGCGGATAGCTGATAATTAAATGCTGACAGCAGTTAAAAAAAACGATTCGGATTAGCGTGAGGTTTATGAAAAAAATCAAAAACTGATAACTGACAGCGAATGGCTAAAAGCTAACAGCCAATAGCTATCAGCCAATATAGAAACAAATGGCTCAGGCCGGCAACGATGCTTAAAAATCAAGGGAAAAAAGCTGAATGCCGATAGTTGAGAGCCGATAGCTCAATAACAATGTTACAACAAAAGATAGATCAGGAAATTAAGGCAGCAATGCTTTCAAAGAATGAAGCCAGACTGAGAGGGCTTCGCGCAATTAAGGCTGCTATTTTATTGGCTAAATCCGAAAAGGGCGCTAGTGAAAATCTTACTGAAGAGACTGAAATTAAAGTACTTCAGAAGTTAGCAAAACAAAGGAGAGAGTCGGGTGATATTTATCATGCTCAGAACCGGGAAGATCTTTATAAGATAGAGATGGAAGAACTGGAGGTGATTGAAGAATTTCTTCCAAAGCAGTTAAGCAGGGAGGAGATCGCTGTTTATATAAAAGAAGTGATTGAACGTACCGGGGCAACTTCCGTTAAAGATATGGGGAAGGTAATGGGCGCTGCTAATAAAGAGCTTGCCGGGAAAGCAGACGGAAAGACTATTTCAGAGCTTGTTAAGGAGCTCCTTTCCTGAGTATTGTTTCGAAAGTGTTATTCCGGGGTATTATTTCGCGGGCATTTATTGTGTTTAGTATTTAAAACTGTACTTTTATTTCAGATATACTTAAACGTACTGTTACCTGACTAAACACATTTTGTTTAGAATTATGAGTTATACTATTAAAGAAGAAGACGGATTTAAATATATAGAGGAGGGAGAGGGCGATGTCCTGTTATTGCTCCATGGCCTGTTTGGTGCCTTGAGCAACTGGGAGGATGTTACGGAAACTTTCAAATCTCAATACCGGGTGGTAATACCTTTGCTGCCTATTTATGAGCTTCCTATACTGACTACAGGGGTCACAACGCTGGCTAAGTATCTTCTGAGATTTGTACGTCACAAGCAGCTTAAAAATATCAACCTGCTAGGTAATTCACTGGGCGGACATGTCGCCCTGATCTTTACATTAAGTAATCCTGAGTATGTAAAGGCACTGGTGCTCACGGGCAGTTCAGGCCTCTATGAAAACTCGTTCGGGGGATCTTTTCCCCGAAGGGAAAGCTATGATTTTATAAAAGAGAAGGTTGCTTTTACTTTTTATGATCCGGCGATGGCTACTGCGGAACTCGTGGATGAGGTATTTACTACTGTCAACGACAGGAACAAGGTGATCCGGATACTTGCTATGGCAAAATCAGCTATTCGCCATAATATGGCAAAGGATTTGCATAAGATCACAATACCAGTATGCCTGATATGGGGAAAGAACGATAAAGTGACGCCTCCTGAAGTGGCTGAGGAATTTCATAATTTGTTTCCCAATTCAGAGCTGAACTGGATAGACGAGTGCGGACACGCTCCTATGATGGAACGGCCGGCGGAGTTTAATATATACCTTCGGAAATTTTTGGACAGGGTTTTACTGAAGTAAAAAAACAGATGATTGCCGCGGAACTTATATCAGATGCGATACCTCCATTGACACTTTCTGATACTATTCAGAAAGTGATTGGCCGTATGTCTGAGTTTCGTGTCAGTCACTTGCCTGTTGTGGAAGATACGCAGTTTATTGGAGTAGTATCCGATGATGATCTTATAGAAATTTCTGATTATACCACTCTTCTTGAGAAAAGCGGGCTTTCTTTCAACCGGATCTTTATTGATCATCAGCAGCATATCTATGAGGTGATCCGCTTGTTTTATGAAAGCCGGTTAAGCATTATTCCTGTACTCGACGAAAATAAGCACTACCTCGGTCTCATTTCTGTCAACACGATGATGGAGCATATTGCTTCCATTACGGCGATGAAGGAGCCAGGCGGCATTATTGTTCTTGAAATGACAAGCCGGAACAACTCTCTCTCGCATATTGCTCAAATTGTTGAATCTACTAACGCGAAGATACTTAGTTCTTATATCACCTCTTTCGTTGATTCTACCCGTACTGAGATCACGATAAAGCTTAACAGAAGTGATATTTCGCCGATAGTCGCGTCTTTTCTAAGGTACGAATATACGATCATTGCAACGTTTAATGATGTTAAAGCGGATTCCGGTGCAGCAGACAGGTACGATCAGTTAATGAATTATTTGAGCTTTTAGATTGAGCCTTCAGTTTGAGTTTACAGGTACATTATTCCAAATCCCGATCGAACG
>JBQGEO010000842.1:0-1937 GCA_052039655.1 Pararcticibacter sp. | reverse complement strand
CAGAAAAGGGGCTGTGTCGGTCGACACAGCCCCTTTTCTGTTATAATACAAAAATGAACGATCCAGGTTGGCCATATACACCCTGGCTTTTTTCATCTCGTCTGTGATATCCTTTCTGCCCGGAGTAGCATCCAGTAAATGCTGAAGATCATCCAGACAAGCTTTAAAAGCACCTTCTGCTGCGTTTTTGTCATACAACTTAGCAACCTTCTGGCCTTTCAGAATACCATAATCGCGGTAGGCAAGGGCTCTGTTCTGAAACAGCTTCAAATCTTCGCCATTTAACTCAATGGCTTTACTGAAATCCCGGATTGAAGCCTGAAGCAACTTATCACGCTCGGCATTTGACGCTGAAACCTGGTTTCCCATAATGTTCCGCGCTTTTCCGCGGTAATAGTAGGCAGAAACGTTATTGGGTTTAAGCGAAATCACCTGACCAAAGGTGCTTACCGCTTTGGGATAATCACCGGTATGGTAATAAGAATACCCGAGCATATATAAAACCTCAGCATTATTTGCTTCTGCCGGCATTGCTTTCTCAAGATGTGTAACTGCTTCCTTAAATTTACCATCGATGACGGCTTTTTGCCCCAGTTTTACATAATTATTCTTAATGTCCTGATTTTGTTGTGCTTTAGAAACTCCATTTACCAGAAGTACAAGAGTTAAAATCGATGCAATTACTTTCATTGAAAATTAGCTTTAACTTATAACGAATGAACAGGTAATATTATTTCTATTTTTTCTTATTTACAAACTATAGTTCGTTTCTTTTACCTGTTGTAACAATGTCGTAATAAAGAACAAACATAGCTCTTTTGTTTTAAGTAATCCCGAACAAGCTCAATATCAAATCAAAATCAGCTTCAAGGATACCGGATAAATGTCAGGCGGGCACTAATCCGATACCCGGGGCCCATATGCCGCACATCTCCCCTGTTCAGGGTGTGCCTGGTTTGGATTAACAGGGATATTGATTAAGTTTAATAAGGGTCCGGGCGGATAAACGTGTGAACAGAAAGCAGGTACGGGCGCCGGGGAATTCAATGAATCATGACGTTTTTACAGGTTAATTTTCTTACTTTTACCACCTGATCATAATTAAGCTTCCAGTATCTAAATTAAACTGATTGGCATAGCCCTTGCAGCATAGTTCTCATTAGTAGTTTACAATAAATTTTAAATTTAACACTGTCATATTGACGGCGAAAAATGAATTGAATGGATTTTAATCAGTCGTTACCCATTATCAATGAAGATACAGAATTCTTTCCCCTGATGTCCCAGGAAGACGAAGAGGAAATGAATAATGAACAAACGCCAGAAGTTTTGTCGATATTGCCGCTCCGCAATACCGTTTTATTTCCCGGCGTCGTTATTCCGATCACGGTTGGAAGAGACAAGTCAATTAAGCTAATTAAGGATGCATATAAAGGTGACCGTACTATTGGTGTAGTATCCCAAAGGGATGTAGCAATAGAGGATCCCTCTTTCGACCAGCTCAACACCGTAGGGACAGTTGCTCTTATTATAAAAATGCTGCAAATGCCTGATGGCAGTACCACGGTTATCATACAGGGAAAGCAGCGCTTCCGCTTAGGAGAAGAAGTTCAGAATGAGCCCTATATTAAGGCTACTGTCGATAAATTTGAAGAAATAAGGCCAAAAGCGGACAAGGAGTTCAAGGCCATGGTTGCTTCGATAAAGGAAATGGCGATGCAGATCATCCAGATGTCGCCTAATCTGCCCAGTGAAGCCAGCATTGCTATCAAAAATATCGAGAGCACCTCGTTTCTGATAAACTTCATTTCGTCTAATATGAACGCGGACGTTCCGGTAAAGCAGCAGATGCTCGAACTGGCTAATCTCCGTGACAGGGCTAAAATGGTGCTGGAACAGCTCACAGCTGAACTCCAGATGCTGGAGCTCAAAAACCA
>JBQGEO010000841.1:0-2744 GCA_052039655.1 Pararcticibacter sp. | reverse complement strand
AGCATCACACTGTATCCAAATATCCGGTAACTCAGGTCCTGGCGGTCAAACCCGTTGAAAAGCCTGTAGATGCCGATGTTTTCGTTCACCAGATCAAATGCCACCCGGATAACCTGTGCAGGCAAAACGCCGAAAATGTTGGAGATAATGACAAATATTATTCCGGGGATCAGCCTCCAGCGATATTTATAAAAGAATTTGTTGAGATATGCCAGATCTTTCATTTCGTAAATAAGAAGTGCAAAAGTACAGATTTTGAAATCATGGCAGAGTCACTTTAAAGCGAAGAACAAAGGTGCTTACGTGTGAGAGGCCCGCATGTTTTCCCTCAGGCATCCGGGCGATAAATAAACGGATATGACGCGCGTTTGCTAAAAAAATAGTATTTTTGCCCCAAATCCCGTCCGTTAAATATGTCTTTAAAGTCTTTTGAAGCAAGTTCTGTTTTTAATCAGTTAAGTAAGTGTTCTCATCAAAATGTTGTTTTTTGCAGTGATGATGATACTGGCCTGCAAGCTATTATAGCCATTCACGACACAACGCTGGGGCCTGCTCTCGGAGGAACGAGGATGTGGGCTTACCGGACAGAGTCTGATGCGCTTCAGGATGTTCTGCGTTTGTCAAGAACGATGACCTATAAGGCGGCGATCAGCGGGCTCAATCTAGGCGGCGGCAGTGCTGTGATCATCGGCGACAGCAGAACGGATAAGAATGAAGTGCTGATGCGGCGTTTCGGACGTTTTATTAAAAACCTGAACGGTTCATTTATAACAGCGGAGGATCTGGGAACCAACCCAAGGGATATGGAGTATATCCGGATGGAAACTGAACATGTTACCGGTGTCCCTGAATCTATGGGCGGGGCAGGAGATCCTTCTCCTATTGCAGCAAAAGGCGTTGTGATGGGAATAAAGGCTTGTATTAAAGAATTATATGGTAATGATAGCCTTGCCGGACGCTCTGTTGCTGTTCAGGGGATCGGGCAGGTTGGCGAAAACCTTGTTTATCTTCTCCGGGAAGAAAATGCCAAGGTATATGTAAGTGACATCAACGAAGAACGGTTGATCCAGGTAGCAAGAAAGTATGGGGCAGAGGCTGTTTCCAATAACAATATCCTGGATCTGGAATTTGACGTATATGCTCCCTGTGCACTTGGGGGAACTGTCAACTCGGAAACTATACCCCGCATGAAATGTGCTGTTATTGCTGGATCAGCCAACAATCAGCTCGCGGATGAGGAACTCCACGGCCAGATGCTTCTGGATAGCGGGATCCTTTATGCTCCTGATTATTTAATCAATGCCGGCGGAATGATCAATTGTTATTCTGAGCTCACCGGTTACAGCAGGAAAAGGACGATGCAGCTCGCTGAGAATATTTATTCTGCCACACGGAAAGTTTTAAAGAAATCAAAAGAAGAAAATATACCGGCTAATAAAGCTGCGGATATAATAGCGGAGAAACGTATTGCCGACATCCGTAAAATTAAAGCGTCATATTAATATAAAATCGTTCTTATAGCATGTTAAACAGAAGGCATCTGAGGGTAAAAGTGTTGCAGGCATTATACGCCTATTATTTATCTGAAAGCAAAGTAGTAAAATCATTTGAAAAGAAATTACTGGAAAACGTTGATGAAGTTTACCAGATGTACGTATGGCTTCTTTCATTATTAAGTGAGGTTGCAGAGTATGCAACGATTGATGCATTAGAAAGGGCCAACAAATATCTTCCCGACGAGAACGATCTGAACGCTAACACAAAGCTACATTCGAATAAGTTTATAGTTGTACTGAGGGAAAATCCGGAATACCAGGGTCTTATAAAGAAGTATGGGGCTTCCTGGAGTTTTGATCCCGAAGTTGTCAAAACTGTCTTCAGCTTGCTGAAGACCTCTGCCGAATATCAGGCATATCTTGCCAGTGACGACGACTCCCTGCGTGCTGAAAAAGAAATTTTCAAATATATTTATAAGAAGATCATCAAGGTTACTCCCTCTGTAGAACAGGCATTTGAAGAGATGTTTATCAACTGGCCTGTAGATAAAGAGGTGCTTGAAGCAATGCTTGCGAAAACTTTCAGCAACTTTCAGAGTGAGGTTCCTTCGCAGAACAAGCTTGCACAAATTAGCCCGGCCTGGCATGAGGACAGGGAATATATTCTGAATCTTTTCTCAAGGGTGATTGCATTTGATGAAGAATACCAGGGGTATATTTCCGGTAAAACGCAGAACTGGGATGCCGAGCGGATCGCCATCATCGACGTTTTGCTGATGAAAATGGCCATAACGGAGCTGGTTCATTTTCCATCGATCCCTGTTAAGGTTACCATGAACGAGTATATCGAAATTGCGAAGGAATTCAGTACGCCTAAAAGTAATTTATTTATAAATGGTATTTTAGACAAGATTTTGGCGGAGCTGAAAGAAGAAGGAAAGATCCGCAAAACTGGAAGAGGTTTAATAGAATAATAATATGAAACTATTTTTTATAGCTGCTTTTGCCTTTGTTGCAATGGGAATGGCAGGGTGCAAAAACCAAAGTTCATCACAGTCCAATACAGACAGCCTGGCGGTTTCAGGTGATTCATCAAGAGCCCCGGTGCTTAGTTTCGAAACGACCAGCTATGATTTTGGAAAAATAAAAGAAGGGGAAAAGGTTTCCTACGACTTTAAGTTTACCAATAACGGTAAAAGTCCTTTGATTATTTCCAACGCCAGCGCCAGTTGCGGGTGTACAGTGCCC
>JBQGEO010000840.1:0-9225 GCA_052039655.1 Pararcticibacter sp. | reverse complement strand
TGAAGATTATCATTAAAGCCTAAGAACATTCTCCTCAGACATCTCTGAATGATCGGAGCCAGACTCATGTAGAGATTCTCGCAATAGAGAGGGAATTTGTTTTTTAATACATTGTCGTAGAATTCGTTGCGATTGAAGTCGGACATGTTCACAGTTAGAATTCCAGCGTTATAAAACCCATTGATAAGTTCGTTTCTTACCTCCGGTGACAATCTTTCCAACCATTCCTCTGAGAGCTCTTCAAAGATTGTATTATTGAGATTATTACTTATTAACTGCCGGTAAAGATTAAGCATAATATTCTATATCCTTTCAGCTCCTGGCCTTACAATTAATCCCAAAACTGAGTTGTGGCAAACCAATGTTCTTCTACCTGAGCATAGTGTTTAAAAAAATTTTCTTGTCGTAATCTATAAATAACTATAAAAAGAAAATAAAGTTTTAGCACTAAGCTTTTTAATCATTCAGTTCGCAACCCTTTTCCTTATTATGGGATCAAGTTAATAAAGCCCGAAAGCGTTTTTTACATACTTTAATTAATTACTTTATACTGGTTTCCCGGGAATATGTTTCTTTAAATTCTCAGAAAACGTTGTTTATGCACGTTCGTTCGAAAAGTATCCGTTGTTACGAAGTTTCAATAAAGTTTCTTATTGCCCCCGCTACTTCCGGGGCTGCGCTCATGTGTGGGAAATGACCTTCTGCGTTCACGGTGATCAGCGTACTGTTTTTCAATTGCTTGTTCAGATACGCACCGACTTCCTGTGGAACCGCAATGTCATTGGAGGCCTGAAGGATAAGCACATCGTGATTGATTTCAGGCAGAAGGTGCCTGTAATCGGATTGAAAAATAGCTTTCGCCGTCTCCAATGCAATATCAGGCCTCAGGGAAAGCAATAAATTGGCAAACTCTTCTCTCAGCAGCGGTCTGTCAAAATTTCTCATGGCGGCTTTTGAAAAGCCATTAGCCCAGTTATAGAAATTAGACTCAATGTTTTCATAGATAGAATCAAGATCGGACTGTTCGAATCCGCCTTTATAATTTATATCATTAAGATAGCGTGGAGATGCCCCGATGAGTATCAGTTTTGAGAACAGACGGGGTTGAATAGAAGAGGCGATAATGCCTATCATTCCGCTTACAGAATGGCCTGCAAAAAACGCCTGCTCAATGTTTAATGCCGCACAGATTTCAATCAGATCCCTGGCATAAGCATCCAGCGATTTGTATTTTTCTGTGCTGTAACTGTCATAACTATCCCCCGCCGCGCCGGTATTATCGTAAAGAACCAACTTGTATTTTTCTAAAAAAGAAGGTTTCACGCGGTTCCAGGCGGATTGGTCCGTGCCAAATCCATGTGCAAAGATGATGGTACTTTTACTGAAATAGTTGCCCTCAATTGAAACATTGTTTCGTTTTATAATATTGGCTTCAGTCATTATATATGTTTTACGTTAGGCGCAACGGAGAGTTTCTCTCAGCGATAAATATATCTATAATTTAATTATCTTTTGCAAAGAGCTGATTAATTAGGCATTTTTGATGGGCTTTAATGATGAAAAAATCAAATACTCAATGCAACCTTGATAAATGCTTCATGTGTACCCTGGCGGTAAAAGAATGGAAACCTGTACTGAATACCTGCCGCAGGAATTTTTCATTGAAAAAAGGAGAGAGTATTATCAATGAGGGGGACCCTGTTACAGGAGTGTATTTCGTTTACAGCGGAAAGGTAAAAGTGCATAAAAAGTGGGGAGATAAAGAGCTGATAGTGCGTTTTGCTACCGAGGGTGCGATCATTGGTCACCGGGGACTGGGTACCCACAGCGGATTTTACCCCATATCGGCGACCGCTCTTGAGCCTACTGTGGTGTGTTTTGTTGAATTAGAGCTTTTTCTTGCCACCCTGAAGGTGAATCATGACTTCGCTTTTCACCTGCTGATGTTTTTTGCCGACGAACTCCAGGAATCAGAAAAAAGGATGAGAGATCTTGCTCTTATGCCGGTTAAGAACCGGCTGGCAACAGCCCTTCTCCAGCTTAAACAGTTGTTCGGAACAGACAGTGAGGGAAACATCAATGCTGAGTTGAGCCGTCAGGATATCGCATCTTTTTCCGGTGCGACTTATGAAACCGTGTTCCGGATGATGAATGAACTATCCCAGGAAAAGCTGATTGTTGTTTCCGGGAAAAAGATCAGTATTCCGGATGAGCCGAAACTTCGTTTGCTGACTGCTGATCTTTTGGAAAAGCAGTGACCCTGATAAGGACAGGCCTTCCGGCCCGCCATTGTCAGAAACGGTATCCCAAACCAATTCCCGGGTTCCATTTCCCGTCTTTCGAACTGGTTTTACTCGTATAGTAAAAAGGGGTTTGGACTACCAGGTGACCGATGGCTAAAGTCAATCCAAAACCTAAAGAAGGAGTCACGATAGAGTTTTTCGGGGCTCCGGCAGCTGTATTATCTTCCTTTATCCGTAGTCCCGGAAGTAAGCCCAGCATCAGGGTTAATGGTTTCCTGGTAAATTTAACAGATGGGCCCGTACAATTTACGTAAGCGCCTTTATCTACATATCCGGCAGCAAGAATACCATCAAACAAGGAGATCTTGTTCTTTTTGCCGGGATCTGTTTGTGAAACAGCCGGGAGAGCAGAAAGCAGGAGTAAAAAGAGATAGAGATGTTTCATCAGAATAGTGGTCATAAAAGATCTTAAGGGGGATTCGTTTAAACTGAAGGAGAGGTGAGAGCGCTTTTTTCTTTTCCATAGGTGTAATAGATCGCTACTCCAGTGAAAAGAAGCCCTCCAATAATGTTACCCAGAGTGACGATCAGCTGATTGGAAAGCCACCAGTCACTGAAAGAAACCTTTGCTCCAAACATCATTCCTGCGGGGATTACAAACATATTTACCACAGCATGTTCATAGCCCAGTGCAAAAAAGATAAATATGGGAATGGCTGCCGCAATTATTTTTCCCGGTGTTGATTTT
Source organism: Pararcticibacter sp. (assembly GCA_052039655.1). GTDB lineage: Bacteria > Bacteroidota > Bacteroidia > Sphingobacteriales > Sphingobacteriaceae > Arcticibacter. The sequence goes on along the minus strand of JBQGEO010000840.1, from coordinate 6,234 downwards.
GAAGTCATGGCCATCACCACACCCATGCACACCATCCAGTTGCAGAGAATTCCCTTTACGAACGCGGATAACAGTCCAGCACTTCCATGTGAAGCATAGCCAAGCGTTTTTTTCTCGGCCACTTTAATGATCATCTGTTCGATTGTTCCGGGCTGTGTAATAGTTCCCATTTCAGAAGATGCACTCCAGAACAGCACTGCGAACAGTACGCTTCCGATCAGGTTGCCTGTGAATACCCAGAAAAGATTTTTGAGCATGCTGTATGCCGTGATCCTCTTTTCGAAGAAAGCAAGGGGGATCAGTGAAAAACTGCCGGTAACGAGCTCTAGTCCCAGGAGAACAATAATGATAAAGCCCACCGGGAACACAAGAGCCCCAGCCAGAGGAAGGCTGGTTTGCGTTGTGGCAAGATAGGCAAGCGTGACTGAAATGCCCAGTAAAGCTCCTGAAAGGCAGCCCCTGATAAGCAGATCTTTGATGCTTAAGGAAGATTTGCTGAGAGCGGCGCTCATCATCGTCTGAGCTACCTCTTTTGGTGATACATAATCCATATTGAATAATTTAAAGAGTTACATGATTTTCAGAAGGGGCGGATGCCGGAACAGAAGTCAGCGTGAGTTCGTGTTGTCCAACCCCGATATAAACAAGGCCGTTTTCCACTTTTACAGGGTAAGTTCTGATGGTACATTCGTGGTCGCTCAGGCATTCCCCGCTCCGCAGGGAAAACGTCTTTTTATGAAAGGGGCATGCTACCTTTGGTTCACCGGCAGATGTTCCGATCATTCCGCGGCTCAGGGCCATCTGCTTTCTGTGGGGGCATTCGTTCTGGGTGGCGTACCATTCATTCCTTCTCGTGAAATAGAAGAGAGCAATTTGTTCATCCCGGTATTTGACGCATACACCGCCATTTTCTACAGCGTCCTCCACGCGGCATGCCGCAAACCAGTTTGTTGTTTGTTCATTCATCATCTTGTTGTATCTAAAGGATTTCTTATTTAAATGAAATTGGCGTGGGTCAGGCGCCAGCCGCAGCCGTCCAATCCGCTGCTTTTTTCTGATCGCGCAGCTTCTCAAATTTTACAGCCGGATCTTTTTCTTCGGGAGCGTTAACAAAGTGGCTGAACCGCTTCCTGATCTCAGGTGTTTCGACCGCTTGCTTCCATTCGCACTGGTAGGAGTTTAACAGGACTTCTATTTCCGCTTCCCATTGCCCGGCCATTCCAAGGCTGTCGTGTACAACTACATCACGGAGATAGTCGATGCCGCCTTCCATTTTATTGAGCCAGGTGGCTGTACGTGTTAATGGATCCGCCGTTGCGATATAGAACATCAGGAAGCGGTCAATATACCTGATGCAGGTCTCGCTGTCGAGGTCGGTTGCAAGGAGAAGGGCATGCTGCGGTTTGCTGCCTCCATTTCCGCAGACATACAGGTTCCATCCTTTTTCAGTCGCTATAATTCCAAAGTCCTTGCTTTGAGCCTCTGCGCATTCCCTGATACAGCCGCTGACAGCTGATTTAATTTTGTGAGGAGCTCTGAGTCCTTTGTACCTGTTTTCAATCCGGATGGCAAAGCTGACGCTGTCATGAAGCCCGAAGCGGCACCATGTACTTCCGACACAGCTTTTGACTGTGCGAAGTCCTTTGCCGTATGCATGCCCGCTTTCAAAGCCGGCTGAGATCAGTTCTTCCCAGATCTTCGGAAGATCGCTCAGGTGCGCTCCGAACATGTCAATCCGCTGCCCGCCTGTGATCTTCGTATAGAGGTTATATTTTCCGGCTACTTCAGCAATGACCATAAGTTTCTGAGGTGTGATCTCTCCCCCAGGGATTCTGGGTACAACAGAGTAGGTTCCTCCTTTTTGGATATTCGCCAGGAAGCGGTCGTTGCTGTCCTGTGCGGTATCATTTCCTCTTTTGAGGATCATTTCATTCCAGAGGCTTGCCAGAAGAGAAGAAATCAGGGGCTTGCAGATTTCACATCCGTCACCTTTTCCAAGGGAATCGAGCACCTCATCATAGCTGTATAGCTTATGTATTTTAATAAGGTCGTGGAGTTCCTGGCGGCTATAGTTAAAGTGCTCGCAAACGATATTCCGGACGTGCTTCCCGTTTGATTTCATGGTATACGTTACCAGATCCTTTATCATAGGTACACAACCTCCGCAGCCGGTTCCTGCCTTCGTGCATTTTTTTATAGCATCCACACTCTCGCAGCCCTGTTCGGATACAGCCTGGCATATTGTTCCCTTGGTAACTCCCTCACAACTACAGATCAGTGCACTTTCCGGCAGGGCGGCAACTCCGGCACCTGGGTTTGCCTGTCCGCCGCCTCTCGGGCCAAGTATCATTTCCCCGGGATCAGGAGGAAGGGCCATCTTATTATTTACCGTTTGAAGGAGCAGATTGTATGCAGAAGCGTCGCCGATCAGAATCCCTCCAAGCAAACGGGTTCCTTCTTTGTTGATATTGATTCGTTTGTAGATCTTCTTATGGTGGTCTTCAAAAACGATTGTTTTACATTCAGGTTCCTGGATGAAAGGATCTCCGAAGCTTGCCACATCTACCCCGATCAGCTTCAGTTTGGTGCTCATATCAAAGCCGGAAAAACGTTTAGCCTCTCCGCACAGGTTTGAAGCGAGTACTTCTGCCATTTCATATCCTGGTGCTACCAGTCCGTAGATCGTGTGTTTGTACAATGCGCACTCTCCGATAGCAAAAACGGAGGGATCGCTTGTTTGCATGGTATCATCCACTATTATTCCTCCGCGTTCACCCACGCGGATGCCTGCCTGTTTTGCCAGTTCATCCCTCGGACGAATACCTGCGGAAATAACCAGGATATCTGCTGCCAGCCTGCTGCCGTCCTGGAACAGAAGCGACTGGATACGGTCCGCTCCTTCAACAGAGGACGTGTTTTTGTTCAGATGGATCTCCAGTCCCAGTTCCTTTAATTTTGATGCGAGCATGAAGCGTGCATGGTCATCAACTTGCCGTGGCATCAGCCTCGGAGCAAATTCAACAACATGTGTTTTCTCTATTCCAAGATCTATAAGAGCCTTTGCAGCCTCCAGTCCCAGGAGTCCTCCGCCCATCACTACTCCGTTTTTAGCATGTACGGAATAGTTTTTTATAAGATCCAGATCATCGATAGTGCGGTATACAAAAACTCCTTCTTTTTCGATCCCGGGTATGCCGGGAACAAAAGCCGCAGAGCCGGTGGCAAGCACCAGGAAGTCGTAGGTCACTTTTCTTCCGCTGCCTGAGATCACCATCTTTTGGTTTCTGTCAATTCTTAGGACGGGATCGTTCAGAAAAAGAGTGATACCGCGCTCACGATACCAGTCTTCGGTTGAAAGAGCAAGGTCATCTGTCGTCTTTCCATTGAAATATTCGCTTAAATGTACCCGGTCATATGCCCGTCTTGGTTCTTCTCCAAAAACAACAATATTAAAAAGGTCAGATTTTGAACTTAATTTCTCGCAGAACTTAAATCCTACCATTCCATTTCCGATTATGACTATTGATGGCTTTTTCATATGATATATTTTGGAGATTATGGAGTTTTTTGTGTTGTATTTGTGTTATTTGTATGATATATGATATACAAATCTAGATTAATTGAATTTGTTTTCATAAAAAATATGACAATTGTCATGTTTTTTATGAAAATATCAATTTGTAAAAGATTTTTTATTCGTTTTTTGAGATTTGATATGAAAAGATGAGGGTTTGTTGATAGTTTTTAAAGTAATTATAAGGTTTTGCTGAGGTGTTAGTCGTTTTTTTTAGGATTTTTTAAAGGTAATTAGGTTCGATAAGGTGTTTTTCTATAATATTATGTATTTATTTAAAGTGATGAGGTTGTTTACGGCATCTCCCATCGTGTTGTTAAAGTAACAATAGACACTTTTCCCATCCTCAAGCCATTCATTTATGTATTGTGCATATTCATAGAGGAAATTATCCTCATAAGAGCCTCTGTATTTACCATCCGGACCGTGAAACCGGAGATAAATAAAATCAGACTCAGTTTCTCTCATAGGAGGGTTGGATAATGGCATATCATGTAACACAATTCCCATTTTATAATAGGAAATGAGTTGATAGATCTTGTCAGTATACCAGGATCTGTTCCTGAATTCGATAGCCACTTTCCACATACCTGAAGAATTAGCGCTGGAGATCTCCGCTAAAAACCGGTCAAGGCCAATCATGTCTATAGCGACGGAGGGAGGAAACTGGATAAGTAAACATCCATTCTTAGGTTCAGCCATGCTGATCGTTTCCATAAAACGGTGAATGGCGCCGGGTTCAAAGGAAATCGTTTTATTGTGAGTAAGATCGCGCCATAGCTTAAAGGTGAAGCGGAAGTTTTCGGGAACGCTTTCAGCCCATTTCTTTACTGTAGAAGGCTGGGGGATCTTATAAAAAGAGCTGTTGACCTCCAGGCTGTTGAACAGGGAGGCATAGTAAGTCAGCCTGCTCTTCTCCTTAAATTCAGGCGGAAAAAATTGTTTATTGGGTACCGGGAGTACAATATTGCTGGTACCTGAATAGAATGAACCTCTGGTTTCCTGTAGCATCACTGCTTATATACATCTTTCAGCATAAAATGTTCAAAAGGAGAGCTGCATTTGCCTGCTGGAAAAAAAAATAAATATTCTTGCTTCTTTACGAAGTTTTCGTAGTTTTACGAAAACTTCGTAATTATGATAGAGCTAACCAAACAGGAAGAAGAAGCAATGCAGGTTATATGGAACTGTAACGGTGGTTTTGTTAAAGATTTCCTCGACGTCTTTAAGGATCCAAAACCTCCATACACCACGCTTGCTTCAACGGTAAAGAATCTTGAAAAGAAAGGCTATGTGAAAGGAGAGAAGCTTGGAAATTCTTTTCGCTATCTGCCGGTAATTAAGGCGGAGGATTACAAGAATACCTTCATGAAGAATTTTGTAGGGGATTATTTTAAGAACTCCTATAAGGAACTGGTGACTTTCTTTGCAAAGGAGAAGAAGATCAGTCCGGATGAACTAAGGGAAATTATTAACATGATAGAAGACCATAAAACTGAATAGTTATGCCCGAATTGATTGTTTGGCTTTTAAAGGCTAATATTTCGCTCTGTTTATTTTTCGGAGCTTACCGGTTTGCCCTCCGGAAACTGACCTTTTATTCATTAAATCGTCTTTTTCTGATCACCGGGATTCTTTTTTCTGCTCTGTATCCCCTGATAGACGTGCCGGCTTTCTTTTCGGAGCCCCGGTCTTTTAGCGGAGAGCTTATTGTCCTTACACAAAATATCAGTATCTCAACTATTTATGAACCTGTGAAAGAATTCAATTACTGGAGTATAGTAGTGTGGATTTTCTGGCTTGGCAGTGGATGGATGACTGTGCGTCTTTGCCTTCAGTTTTTGTCCCTGTTAATGCTGCACAGACGTTCTGAAGCAGATTCATTGGGAGAATACCGGTTCAGGAAGATCAGGGGCGAAGTAACGCCTTTTTCGTTTCTTCACCATATCTACCTCAATCCGGCGCAGCACGGGGACACGGAGCTGATGGCTATTCTTAAACACGAGCAGATCCATGTGAAGGATTATCACAGCCTGGATGTCCTTCTCTCCGAAATAAATCTCGTATTCTTCTGGTTTAATCCAATCAGCTGGCTTATGAAGCAGTCTGTAAGGGAAAATCTCGAGTTTATCACTGATCAGAAGGTACTAAACAAAGGAACAGACCGCAGAGAATATCAATAAAGCCTTGCCGGGATCGGAAACCTGTCAAGGACTACCCCCCTGGGAAATAACTTTAATTTTCTAACCATAAAAAAAAGAATAGCCATGATGAACAAAAAAAGATCTTCAAGGGTACAGATTTCAAGATACATTCTCATTTTACCCCTGCTGGTTGCGTTTGCTTTTATCGTCTCCGTATCAAAAGCAGGCATTGAACCTCAGCAAATCAGTTCCTTTATTAAGACGATACCTGAACGGATAACGGCAGCAACTCCAGGTACAGACACAAAAGACGCCGGCAAAGATGAAGAAAAACCCGCAAAGGGAAAGAAGGACTCTTCGGTGAAAAACCTCGTTGGAACACTGAAGGACGACTCAACAGCCCGCCAGCGATCGTCCCTGCCGGCAACAGTATCCTTTTATGTAGACGGAGAAAAGAGTGATAAAAGGAAGGTGGAGGAAATAAAGCCGGTTGATATAGAAAGTATTAATGTACTG
>JBQGEO010000839.1:0-6526 GCA_052039655.1 Pararcticibacter sp. | reverse complement strand
TACTTTACCGGCCAGTTATGTGGTGTCAGCTACAGGTGTCCTTCAGAATGCTGAAGAACTAAGCCAGTATAAAACTATCGGGCGGAAGAATGCTGAAAACAGGAAGTACGGCCCTGTTCGTTATAAGCCTGCGGGAGCGGGGATGAAGACCCTGACATATAAGACGGATAGTGTGCCTGACTTCGCCTGGTTTGCTTCAAAAGACTTTATTGTGCAGTATGACCAGATGACTTTGAAATCCGGCAGAAAAGTAGATGCTTTTACATATTACTTTGATCGTGAAAATACTCCGTGGACTAACAGTATTGATTATGTGAAGGATGCTGTTGATCAATATAGTAACTGGATCGGAGAATATCAGTATCCGGTTGTTCAGGCTGTAGAAGGACCAAAGAACAACTCGAGCGGCGGTATGGAATATCCTACTGTTACGTTAATCACCAGTCCCGACAGTAAAAATGAAAGTCTGGATGCCGTGATTGCGCATGAAGTGGGGCACAACTGGTTTATGAGTATGATCGGCTCGAATGAAAGATCCCACCCATGGCAGGATGAAGGGCTGAATACCTATTTTCAGCTCCGTTACGAGGCTATTAAATACCGTTCTAACTCGATCTTTGGAAATAATATTCCTCCTCAGCTCAGGAAGCTTTCGTTTGAGGATTTCCAGGAGCGTACCTATAACGTAATGGCAAGTATACCTATGAAGCCTGCGATGGATACGCCGTCAGAAGCTTTTAAAAATACGAATGACTATGCTGTCGCTTCTTATGTAAAGCCTGCATTATGGGTTTACAGGCTCCAGGAATCCATTGGAATTGAGGGAGTGAACAAAGCATTCAGGAATTATTTCAATTTATGGAAGTTCAGGCATCCTACCCCCCGTGATATGAAAGCTGCATTTGAGCAGTCGGCAGGTTTTTCTCTCGATGCCTGGTTTAATTTATTACACAGGGAGGGGCCTCTTTAAGAGGACCTCACTTCCCTGATAAGTGCCTCCACCGCTGTTGGGACGCCCGTTCCCGCCTTCTCTGGTATCATTTCCAGGTTACTTACTCCCGGGACCCCTGATACTTTCGGATCAATCAGGATTTTCCTTGCATCAGCGGATACGTAATCTACGAGGCCTGCTGCCGGGTAAACCAGCAGAGAGGTTCCGATGATCATAAAGATATCTGCAAGCATACACAGTTCCGCTGCTTTTCCGATCATCGGAACAGCTTCCCCGAACCAGACGACATGCGGCCGTAATTGTGAACCCAGTTCGCACTTCTCGCCCATCGCAAGCTCTGCCCCGTTTATGTCGTATGTCAGGTTGGGATTGACACTGGACTGTGATTTAGTGATAATGCCATGCAGGTGTATGATGCTGGAAGAGCCTGCCCGTTCATGCAGATCATCGATATTCTGCGTGATGATCGTAACATCATAGTATTTTTCAAGTTCAGCGAGTGCAATGTGTGCAAGGTTGGGTTTCGCTTCCAGTACAGCCTTTCTCCGGAGATTATAAAAATGTTGTACCAATACGGGATCGCGGTGCCAGGCTTCTGGCGTAGCGACATCGTTTATATCGTATCCTTCCCACAGGCCGTCTGAATCGCGAAAGGTATTTAATCCGCTCTCAGCAGAAATTCCGGCGCCTGTTAACACTATTACTTTCTGTTTCATCTTCTTTGAAATAAAAAAACTCCCTGCCGGGAAAAAAGGCCGGCGGGATCTGCCAGGAATACAGGCAAAGTTAAGGCCGCCTTTTGATAATGTAAATACTGCACCTTAATATTAATCTGAAAGATATGCCCTGCTTCTTTGATTCCTCCTGCTAAATACCTTAATATTGCCGCCAAAAGAAGAATTAATGGAAAAACCAGATAGTATAATATTTGATATGGACGGAACCCTCTGGGATCCGATGGATTTGTATGTTGCCGCATGGAACAACGGTTTAAAGGCTGCCGGGGTTGATAAGTCGATGACAAAAGAAGACCTGCAACCGCTGATGGGTATGGAGGGAAAAAAGGTCCTTGAGATCACTTTAGGTGAGTTTAGTGAAGACAAACAGGCTGCTGTTTACGAAAAGATCAACGAGCAGCGTAAATTACTGATTGAGCAGGGAGGCGGAACTCCGTTTGAAGGGATGCAAGAGGGAATACAGCAGATGGCTGAAAAATATAAGCTGTTTATCGTAAGCAACTGCCCCGAAGGCTTGCTTGATTTATTTACTAAACGGACGGAAATAAGCGCGCATATTACCGATGTAATGGAGTACGGAATGAATAATATGCCCAAACATCATAATATCAGGATCCTGATGGAGAGGCACGGTCTTAAGAACCCGGTTTATGTAGGCGATACGGATGGTGACAGGCTGCAAAGTGAAAAGGCGGGAATTCCTTTTATTTTCATTAGCTGCGGATTTGGTTCGACGGACAAGTTTCATCTTAAATTTGATGACTTCAAAAGCCTTACTTCTCATTTCATAGGACTTTAGGCTGCGGGTGCGGGACGGTCCGGAGCAAAGAAATTTTCTTGTTATGTTTTTTGTTTTTTCTATCTCTTCATGCTTAAATTTCGCACATGAAAACTAACGAAGCAGAAAGAAGAAATTTTATCAAAAAAGCGGCTGTCGGGGGACTCCTGTCATTGAGCCTTCCTAATATCGTCCTGTCGGCTTTTGCGGCAGGTAAAGTACAGAAAGTATCCTTGAGTAAAGGTGATGTAGTGCTGTTCCAGGGTGATTCCATCACCGACGCGGGTCGGGGCAGAACTGAGACTGCGCCTAATAACGCTAAAGCACTGGGCTCCGGCTATGCTTTCCTTGCTGCCGCCGATTTGCTGAATGCTCATCCCGGAAAAGATCTTAAAATATATAATAAGGGTATCAGCGGCAATAAGGTTTACCAGCTCGCGGAGCGCTGGGATACAGATGCACTCGATTTAAAGCCCAGCGTTCTGAGTATCCTGATTGGGGTGAATGATTTCTGGCATATGAAAAACGGGAATTATTCGGGTACTATAAAGACCTATCGCGATGACTACAAAGCTTTGTTAGACAGAACAAAACAGAAATATCCGGATCTGAAACTGATTATAGGGGAACCTTATGCATTGCTGGGAACCGCTGTAAATAAAGGTTGGTTTCCCTCCTTTCATGAATACCGCTACGCTGCGCGTGATCTGGCAGAGCAATTTAAAGCCACGTTTATTCCTTATCAGACAGTGTATGATGAGGCTGTTAAATCAGCCCCTGCTGCATACTGGACTCCTGATGGCGTCCACCCAAGTATTGCAGGAGCCAGATTGATGTCTTTAGCATGGCTGGAGGCAATAAAAGGATAAAAAAGAAAGGCGCATCACTACGATGCGCCTTTCTTTTTTATCCTTTTGTTTTTATCCAAGAGTTTCATTGCTATAGATGCTCTTGTTTGCATCGTCGACAGTGATGAATGTATAAGTATCGAGAATCTCTTCAAATTCGTCATCATCATCCCATACGGGTATAATGCTTTTTTGATGGTTAAGCGTTAAAAAGGCATTTAAAGCTGCTATCCTTTCCGTATGAATACTAGGAATACCCGCGACCCCGCTTCCTGCCTGGACTGCTGTTTTTGTATCGTGGCTGATTAAAAATAGTTGTTTCATGGTTTCCATAGAGTATTAATTCCTCTTAAACCGTATTTTTTAAATACTGTTTTTGCGGAGGCAGATAAACTCAGTTTACATACGTTCAGGCACTTCAATGCCAAGCATGTTCATGCTCTTTTTAATGATTGCTGCTGTTACATTTGAAAGGGACAAGCGGAAACTTTTAATTTCAGGATCCTCTACTTTCAGGATGGGTTCTTCGTGATAAAACTTGTTGTATAATTTTGACAGTTCGTAAGCATAATTTGCGATTTCGGCCGGACTGAAGGCTTTTGCCGATGCTGCAATAACTTCAGGATATCTGCCCAGTGCGAGGATCAGCTCTCTTTCTGTTGGTGTTATGACATTCAATCCATCAAAATCAAACGACGTCGCGTTCGCTTTTGACAGTACAGACCGGATCCTTGCATGTGTATACTGGATGAACGGACCGGTATGTCCCTGAAAGTCGATCGACTCGTTAGGGTCAAAGAGCAACCGCTTCTTCGGCTCTACTTTTAAAAGGAAGTATTTCAAAGCACCAAGCCCGATCATCCGGTAGAGATCTTCTTTTTCAGATTCAGCGAGGCCTTCTACTTTTCCAAGTTCTTCGGTACGCTGCCTTGCAGTACCGATCATTTCTTCAATAAGGTCGTCTGCATCGACAACAGTTCCCTCCCTGGACTTCATTTTACCTGATGGTAAGTCTACCATTCCATAGGATAAATGGTACATACCCTTAGCCCAGGATTTACCAAGCTTTTCGAGGATGAGAAAGAGCACCTTAAAATGATAGTCCTGCTCATTTCCGACAACATAAATTGATTCATTCATTTTGAAGTCGTCATATTTTAGTTGTGCGGTACCCATATCCTGAGTGATGTATACGGACGTGCCATCGCCGCGCAGTACGAGTTTTTCATCCAGGCCTTCAGATGTGAGGTCAATCCAAACTGAATTATCTTCTTTCCTGAAAAAGACTCCTTTGGCAAGGCCTTCATCAATGATGTCTTTGCCCAAAAGATAAGTGTCTGATTCGTAATAGTATTTGTCGAAATTTACGCCTAACTTTTTGTAGGTCACCTCAAATCCTTCGTAAACCCAGCCGTTCATCATTTTCCAAAGTCCAATCACTTCCTCATCTCCTGCTTCCCACTTTTGAAGCATCTGCTGTGCTTCGCGGATCAGGGGAGCGTTCTTTTTCGCTTCTTCTTCTGTCTGACCTGCAGCTTTGAGTTCATCAATTTGTTTCTTATACTCCTTGTCGAAAATGACGTAATATTTTCCGACCAGGTGATCTCCTTTCAGTCCGCTGCTCTGAGGAGTTTCATTGTCGCCGAATTTTTGCCAGGCGAGCATAGATTTACAAATGTGGATGCCTCTGTCGTTAACAAGATTGGCTTTGATCACGTCGTAGCCTGAAGCTGCCAGTATTTCAGCAACAGAATATCCCAATAAGTTATTCCTGATGTGGCCGAGGTGCAGGGGTTTGTTGGTATTGGGGGATGAATACTCCACCATTATCTTTTTCCCGTTGGCAGGAAAAGTTCCGAAGCCGTCTTTACTGATGATGTTTCTGAAATTACCGATCAGGTACTGGCTGGTAAGGCTCAAGTTGAGGAATCCTTTAATGACGTTAAATCCGGCAATGTGCGGCAGGCTTTTTTGAAGGTACTCCCCGATCTCATTTCCCGTTTGTTCCGGCGATTTCTTCGAGATCCTGGTAAGAGGAAAAGTCACGATTGTCACTTCCCCTTCAAATTCTTTCCTTGTTTCCTGCAGATTAATGTCGCTTTCTTTAAGTTCTGTATGATATAAAGCCTCAACAGCCTGTAGTGTTCCCTGTATAATAAAATCCATGTGCCAAAATTAATGATTACGACGAAAATGACAGAGTTTATATTCGCACAAATTCTGGTAGATTTGTAAGGCACCAGTAAATTATGAAAACAGAAGATTTTAAGCTCTCAGTGGGATCCGAAACGGGTAAACTCAAGTGTTTGCTCATTCATAGTCCGGATAGCGGCATTGGCCGTGTAGCTCCATCGAAGGCGCAGGACTGGCTTTTCGAGGACATTTTACACCTGGATACTGTAAGAAAAAAAGAATACGATTATTATGTAAAGCTCCTGCTCTACTTTCTGGATCCTGGCAGGATTAAGGGGAAGCTGGACATTGTAGATTCGGAAGAGAGCAGGCGGGAGTTCTTCAAACCTTCCAAGCCTGGTTTTCATAATTCCGACAAAGTGATTGAGTTTGAGAGATTATTAACGGACATACTGGAGTTTCCCGACATCCGTAAGAAACTCACAGCGGCAGTCTGTGCCATAGAAGGCTGCAGTTACAGTATGCAGAACGAACTGATCAACACTCCCGCAGCCGAACTTTCTAAAATATTCATCTCGGGTTATATGCCCGGAAATGAAATGATATTCCCTCCTATCCCCAATCTTATTTTTACCCGTGATATCGGTATTACGATCAACAACTTCATCCTGTTGAATAAACCCGCCAAAAAAGCAAGATCGAGGGAAACCCTCCTTGCCAGGTATATCTTTTTCAATCATCCCCTCTTTGAAAACTACCGGAATAATATCCTGGAGATCCCTGCGACCATCCAGTATTTCCTGCGTCCGGGAGAAGAGCACGGTGAGAAGACGACTATTGAAGGAGGCGATGTGATGGTTGTCAGTCCCGATCATGTACTGATTGGCTGCAGCGAACGCACTTCTGCCAGCGGGGCGAGCGAAGCGATTAAACTTCTGTTTGAACGGGACGTCGTGAAAAAGGTCACCGTGGTCAAGATCCCGCATAAAAGGGACTTTATGCATATCGATACGATCTTCACCCAGATTGACCGCAGGACATGGGTGGTATTGGGATCTATTTCGTCTCAGCAGAAACA
>JBQGEO010000838.1:0-6636 GCA_052039655.1 Pararcticibacter sp. | reverse complement strand
TTATAATTGTCAAACTCAGCATACAAACGGAGATACTTATCGTTTGCTTCTGCCAAATCTGCACGTAACTTCTGTTCTTCAGACGGACCTTGTTCAGCCTTTTCTTCAGCCGAAGGAGCTGTATCTTCAGCTTCAGCCTGTAGGTTTTCTGTAGATTCTGCCTGTTCCTGTACCTGCTCAGTTTCGTTTTGAGCAATATTTTCCGATAATGGTTCTTCCGGATTGTCCTTCTTTCTGTTTTTCAACATATCTGAAAATTTCATTGTTACTAATTGGGCAAATCTTTTGCCATTATATAAAAAGCGGTCAAGCTGTCATATCCGTCCAGCAGAATACTGGCATTCATGCACAGACTGCCTTAACGGGTAAGGTCAGTGGACTCAAGATAAACAGCTGTTACACGATCTTTACATCTTCAAGTACCCTTCCGTTCTCACATTTGATAATTCGTGAAGGGAAGGTACGGATGAGATGGTAATTGTGGGTTGCCATGAGGACCGCTGTTCCGGACCGGCTGATGTCTTTCAGAAGGAGCATGACTTCTTCTGAAGTTTCGGGATCAAGGTGGCCCGTTGGCTCATCGGCCAGGATAATCTCGGGGTCATTCAATAAAGCCCTTGCTATCACTACCCTTTGCTGTTCTCCTCCTGAAATCTCATGCGGCATTTTCTTTATTTTCGAACGAAGGCCTACCTTCTCAAGTACATCGCGAATACGTTCGTCTATTAGTTTTCTGTCTTTCCAGCCTGTTGCTTTCATGACAAAGATCAGGTTTTCTTCAATCGTTCTGTCTGTCAGAAGCTGGAAGTCCTGGAACACTATTCCCAATTTTCTTCTCAGGAATGGAATATCCCTGTCTGTCAGTTTCTGAAGATCAAAACCACCTGCATGGCCTCCTCCATTTTTAATATTGATTTCTCCGTAGATGACTTTCATCAGGCTGCTTTTTCCCGAACCCGTCTGACCAATCAGAAAAACGAACTCCCCTTTATCAATATGCAGGCTTACGTCCGAGAGGACGAGATGATTCTGCTGATAAATGTCTGCATTGCTGAGTTTTATAATGGAATTACCAATCATATCAAAGTTCTAATTTCACAATTTTGCCAAACGGAAGATCGTTGGCCAGCTTCATAATTTCATCTATTTTGTCGCCGAGACCGATCTTTGTCAAGGTTTTATCGGGCCTGTCGACCCTGAAGTAAGCCAGTAAAGTAAATTTCTCGTCACGCAACTGGATGTAGTCGGGTATTTTAGCAACGCCTTTTACTTTAATGATGTACATGGCCCAAAGTTAAGCTTTTCCCAAGAATTGAGGGGATGTTAAGTTATAAAGTGAGAAGAAACTGCATGGTATTGATTCCGTCCGCATAATCCCATAAGCGGGGCTTCTGACTGTCTCCAAACGGCACCTGCTGGCTGTGAAGATCCATTTCCAGGTTTGAAACCACACATTGTATTTCTTCAGACCTTGCTCTCAGCAAGTTTGCGAGGGAGGGCTGGTCTGCATAGTTTTCATAGTATAAAGTTGCCAGAGGCGAACTTAAGCTGTCTTCCGACTTTTTCAGAAGCAGAAATCCGTTGTCCAGATGATCTTCCCGGTTTACCAGGAGAATCGATTTGTTATAATCGTAGTTATTGTTGTATTTGTGATGGTTTGCGATCTCCTTAAACGATTCAATGGATTCAAAGAAACGGATGAAGTCGTAGTTTTCAGGTACATATATTTTTGATACGTTACGGCATCCAAGTCCGAAGTATGAAAAAATATCGTTTCCCAGTGATTTCAGCTGTGCTTCATTTTCATCACCTTTTAATACTGCTATACTGTTGCGGTTCTTCCTGATAATGTGGGGCACGTTCCTGAAATAGTATTCAAAATACCGGGATGTGTTGTTGCTGCCTGTTGCAATAACAGCATCAAAGTTTTCAAGCCTTTCTGTGTAGCGGATATGTTCAGAGAAGGCAGGCTCTATTTCCGTCAGCTTATTGAGCAGGTAGGGAGTGAGTTGCTTGTCCTGGGAAGAAAGCTTGATCATCGCTGTATTTCCGCTTGCAAGAACACAAAGGATATCATGAAAGCCAACCAGCGGAATATTACCGGCAAGGACAAGACCTACTGTTTTGCCTTCCCCTGCTTGCTGTTCATGGCTGTATTCTTTTTCGAGCCAGGCATCAACATCCTTTTCGCTGAGCATAAATCCTATAGCTTTAACAGCTTTTTCAGTTTCTTCAGGCGTAAACCAGGCATTATAATGCCTGGCAGATTGAACAAGCTGTATCAGATTTTCGTCGTTATAGGCCTGTAAATACTGTCCCAGCTTTGTAAAAGCTGCTTTTATTTGAGGAAGCAAGGTGGTAGTCATCAAGTAAATAAAATAGATTATCTTATATTTGCACTGTTTTGCTGATATGTAGCAAAGTTAAGTTAAGGAAAAGACTTTTTAGACATGGCGATTAAAATAACAGACGAATGCATAAACTGCGGAGCTTGTGAGCCGGAATGCCCCAACAATGCAATTTATGATGCAGGGGCGGCATGGCGTTTTTCTGATGGGACAGCTCTTCGCGGGATTATAGATTTTGGCGACGGAACAACGTTAGATGCAGAGGAGGTTCAAACTCCTATTTCAGACGAATTTTATTATATAGTTTCTGATAAATGTACGGAGTGTAAAGGGTTTCATGATGAACCGCAATGTGCTGCCGTATGTCCTGTTGACTGTTGTGTCGACGATGAAGATGTTCGTGAGACAGAAGAAGAACTGCTTGCTAAGAAAGCATGGCTTCATATGGAGGAGTAATTTCCTTCTACCGGTATTGAAAAAAGGCGGATTTATTCCGCCTTTTTTGTATCATCTTCCTTATTGGGAATAATTAGTACCGGACATTTTGCTTTGCGAACTACACGTTCGGCAACGCTGCCTGAAATAAAATGATCAAATCCGGTGCGTCCGTGTGTGCCGACAATGATCAGATCTGCTTCCCACTCTTCCGCCGTTGAAAGAATTTCATCTTTCGGGTTGCCAAGCTTATGAAAGGTATACGTTGGTACGCCTTCACCAAAGGCATCTGCTACCCGGTGCAGGAGTTTTTTCCCCGCTTCGTCCTGGGCCTGAATAACTTCCGGCATGACGATCGGGGTCTCATTAAGCATGGGATCAGTGACATATGGTGTTGAAACCGGAATGTCGTTTACATGCAGCAATGCTACGGTTGCGTCAAGTTTGCGGGCCAGGTCGTAACCATAACCTGCCACGGAGTCAGAGTACTGGCTGTCTTCTATAGCAATTAGAATCTTATGCAATTGATTCAGGGTTTTCATATCAATATTTTTTATATAGTTAAAACACTTAATAGTATGGTTAAGTTTTAATAGCAAAAATATTTAATATTTTAGCCGTTATGATAGACTTCCAGTTTGGTATCTGCCACTTATCCTTAGTTCCCATACGGGCTGAAGCTTCAGATAAAAGCGAAATTTTGTCTTTTCTCCTGTTTGGAGATTGTTTTGAAGTTTTGGAGCAAACAGATAAGTGGGTATTGATCATGACGTCGTTTGACAAATATGCAGGTTGGATAGACATCAAACAATATGCTGGTATAAGCGCACAGCAGTTTGAAGAGCACTCGGAGCGTTCGCTAACGTTAGGCCCCGCCATCTATCAGCCTCTGGTTAAAATGGACACCGGAGAATTGCTTTATCTGCTTGCCGGCAGCAGCATTCCGTTTATGACTGAAAACAGCTTTTCTTTCGGAAATAATAAATATAAATTTCCTGCCCAGCCTTTGCTGGCTGCGGGAGCTGATTTTGCAGAAAACCTGGTTCCTTATGCCCGTATGTTCCTCCATGCTCCCTATTTGTGGGGCGGGCGGTCGTTGTTTGGGATAGATTGTTCGGGCTTTACACAGGTGGTGTTTAAAATGCTTGGTATCAAATTACGGCGTGACGCATGGCAGCAGGCCGAACAGGGTACGCTCGTCAATTTTTTGCAAGAGGCTAAAGCCGGCGACCTTGCTTTCTTTGATAATGAGGAAGGCCGTATCGTTCATGTCGGTATTATGCTCGGTGAACAGCAGATCATTCATGCCTCAGGCCGCGTAAAGATAGACCCTATTGATGATCAGGGAATCTATAGTACCGACCTCAAACGCCATACCCACAAGCTGAGGATTATTAAAAGGTTTGTGTGATGAAGCTATTGGCTGTTAGCTTTTGGCAATCAGCAATCGGCTATCGGCTATCAGCAGTCAGCTATTGGCTTTTAGCTGTTGGCTGTTGGCAATCGGCAGTCAGCTATTAAAATTTAGCTTTTTGTATTCAGCTCTCAGTGGTCGTCCATTGGCAGTCATCAACAGCTTTCGCCTCAACTTTCAACTTTTAACTTTTAACTTTCCACTTAAAACTTATCACTTACTACTTATAACTTATTTCCCAGGCAATGATCATCTTATCATCACCTACTGAAAGAAGGGTGCCATCGGGAGTATTCCAGTTGAGCTTATTGACGGAGTGAGTATGCGATTCGCTTCCTTTTTCCCTGCTTACAATTTTAAGCAACTTAAAAGTGTTGCTGCTCCATATTTTGATGCTCTTATCCTGACTGGCAGTAGCGAAGAGTGGGAGAGAGGGATGATATACAATATCGTAGATTGCGAACATGTGGGCGGTAATGCTCTCCTGCAATTCATAAGAGGGCAGTCGCCATATATTCAGTTTTGCATCACGGCCTCCGGATAATAGAAATTGGCCGTCAGGGGAGAAGCAGAGGGCTGTTACAGGCATCGTATGTTCAGCCAGAACTTTCAGCAGACTGTAATCAGCCGAATTGTAAAGCCTGATGCTGTTGTCTTTACAACCAAATGCGATAACCGACTCATCAGGACTAACCGCAATACATCGTACTGTTTCCTCTGACACCCGAAAGTGGTAAACTGTTGAATATGTTTTGAGGTCGATTACAGAAACCGTCCCATCTTCCGATGCTGTAACGAGTTCCTGTTTATTCCGGATTGCTCCAAGTGAGAACACCGGAAGGCTATGCGGCTGCAGCTTTGCTGCTATCTTTTGCTGGTGGAAGTCAAAGATCGTGACCTGGCCGCTTCTTTCACCCGCAGCCAGCAAAGAACGGTCCGGCGATAAGTAAAGACCATATACCGACGTCTTAACAGGTATCAGAACTCTAAGGGGGCTGAGTTTCTCAAAATCCCATTCAACAACTCCTTTATCATTTCCTGCACTATAAAAGAAAGCGGAATCAGTCAGTGCCCCGATTGCGTAAATGGGGTTTTGATGTCCGGCAAGCGCCGCTTTACGTTTTATTTCCATGGTATCTCTGTTATCGGTGCACCGTGTCAACTCCTGCTAATCAGTAAAGACTGTGGTTACGAACTCTCAGGAAGGCGGGCCGGTTTTCACCATTCTATCCTGCCATACTTCTCCTTACTTGTGCCTTTTCTCAAGGTTCTCAGCAATTGTCTTAAGGCTGATGTTCTTTTCCTTCAGGAGGACCAGCAAGTGAAACATGAGATCTGAAGCTTCGTTTATGAGATCATCTTCAGTTTGGTTGAGCGCAGCTACTACCGTCTCCACGCCTTCTTCACCTACTTTCTGCGCAATCCTGTTGATGCCTTTTTTCTGAAGGCTGTTGACATAAGAACCTTCGCGGGGATTTTCGTAACGGTCGGCAATGATGTGTTCCAGTTCGAACAGGAAATTCTGATTGAAGCCGGTAGAAAAGCAGCTTCTCGATCCTGTATGACAAGTCGGACCAACCGGGCTGGCCTTGATGAGCAGAGTATCATGATCGCAGTCATCATGGATGCTTTTCACGTAAAGATAATTTCCGCTTTCTTCACCTTTGGTCCAGAGCCTGTTTTTAGAGCGGGAAAAGAAGGTTACTTTTCCTTCTCCTGTTGTTTTTTTGAAGGCTTCATCGTTCATGTACCCGAGCATTAAAACCTCCAGGGTTTGTTCGTCCTGCACGATCACAGGTACGAGGCCATCACCCTTATTAAAATCTATTTCCATTCCGTTTGTGTTATTTTATATAAGACTCCGGGTTCGTTGTCGAACTCAATGTCCCGCATATATTTTAATCCAAGTTTTTCGAGCACCCTTATGGATGCTTTATTTTCGTTCAGAGCGTGCCCCACGATGAAAGGCAGGCCGAGATCTGAAAAGCCGTAAGCAAGACTGGCTTTGCCCGACTCAGTAGCATATCCGTATCCCCAGAAGCTTTTCTTCAGCCGGTATCCGATATCAGTCTCCCCTGAATCCTGGTGGTATTTTAATCCGCACCAACCGATATATTCTCCTGTTGATTTAAGGAACATGTTGAGCCTGCCCATCCGGTATTTTGAATACTGGTCATAATTCAGGATCAGGTTCATGGCTTCTTCAATGTTGTTGAAAGGCTTATCACCGGTATAGCGGATCACATCTGGGTCGCTGTTAAGATCAAACATGTGCTCTGCATCCTCGGGTTGCATACACCTCATTATCAATCTTTCGGTTTCCAACTGCAGAGACATGGCTAGAATCTTACTTCAATGTTTTCTTTCTTCAGTTTCGCTTTTAGGTCGGGAATCAGAATTTCGCCGTAGTGAAACACCGACGCAGCGAGGGCGGCATCG
>JBQGEO010000837.1:0-9382 GCA_052039655.1 Pararcticibacter sp. | reverse complement strand
TATACTATCAGCCCAGGTCTTCGATGCTGAACAGAATCCGCCTTCACTGAAATGGTACAAGATCAGCACCCCTGATTTTCAGATTATCTACCCCTCGGCGTTCTCCCGGGAGGCACAGCGCATGGCCGCTACCCTGGAGGCAACCCTCCCCTACGAGTCACGGTCCATCCGGAAAAAGCCTTCCCGGATTTCGGTCATTCTCCAGAACCAGGGGACCACATCCAACGGTTTTGTGCAGCTCGGACCGCGTCGTTCCGAGTTCTACACCACCCCTTCCCAAAGCTTCGATTACCAGGACTGGCTCAACAGCCTGGTGGTCCATGAAATGAGACACGTGATCCAGTTTGACAAATTGACAGGCAATCTGAAAGCACCGTTTTTTGAAAAGCTTGCCCTTGCTGTCTTCGGGATAACACTCCCCCCCTGGTATTACGAAGGCGATGCCGTAGGGATGGAAACTGCCCTCACCCTGGCAGGCCGGGGAAGGATCCCCGAATGGCCGATAGCACTCAGAACAAATACACTAAGCGGAAGAAAATACAGCTACTCAAAAAACTTCTTCGGCTCCTACAGGGACCTGACTCCGGGTTATTATCAGCTTGGCTTTTTCATGAACGCCAAGCTTAGGAGAGACTACGGAACAGGGATCTCCGACAGCATCCTCACGCGCATTTCCCGGCAGCCTCTCCGTCCCTATAATTTTTCAAATTCCGTGAAAAAATTCACTGGGCTGACTACCCGGAAACTGCATGATTCGACTATCGCCGAACTCGAAAAACTATGGGTCCGGCAGGCCTCAGAAGTGAGCCCTGAAGACTACCTGGTCCTGAATAAGAAAAAGGACCACACTCCCGAAAATTACCTGCTTCCGGTGATCACTCCGGAAGGGAATATTCTTGCCCTGAAACAGAGCCGCGCAACCACCCCGGAGATCGTCGAAATCGACAGCTCGGGCAGAGAGCGAACAGTGGTTGGTATCGGCGCACAGGAGAACGGATGGTTTAGTTACGCGGCCGGAAAAATTGCCTGGGACGAGATGCGCTTTGATCCAAGATTTCATCAGCGCTCCTTCAATGTCGTTAACATTTTTGACCGGCGTACCGGAAAGGCCCGGCAGCTCACTCACCGCACCCGCCTCTTCTCCCCTACCCTCTCGCCTGACGGAAAAACAATCATCGCCGTCAGCGTCTCCTACTCCAATCAGATCTCCCTGGCAGAGCTTGATGCCGGCACGGGTAAAGAGATCAGGACCTATCCCGCCCCTTCCAACTACATGCTTCAGATGCCTTCGTTTCATTCAGACGGAACAAGGGTAGTAGTGGTAGCAATTGCCCGCACGGGTAAAGCGCTTTATGAACTTGACAGGAGAAGCGGCAGCTTCACTCCGCTTACGCCTTTCCGCCTCCAGGAAATACTCCGCCCCGTATACGCAGGGAACCAGGTGCTCTTCAAGGCCCACTTTAATGGTATTGACAATATTTACAGGCTTGATCCGCAAAACGGAGAGACATACCAGGTCACCTCTGCCAAAACGGGCGCGTTTAATGCGTTTTACGACACGATCTCCGGAAAGATGATATTCAACACATATTCATGGACAGGATACGATATAGCGGCTTTAAATGCGCCATTTGAAAAAAATCAAAACATCCGGACACTAAAAGATACATTTGTCGACTATGCGGCCCCCCTCCATGAACAGGAAGGCCGCATAAACGTCTTCGATTCCATCCCGCAAAAAAGCTACCCGGAGAAGCGGTACCGCGAACTTTCCAACCTGTTCTATTTTCACAGCATTGTACCGGTTGCAGAGGATAACCGTTTTTTCGACGATTATAACCTGGGACTTGAGCTGCAGTCGAACAACAAACTGAACACGCTCAGTTTCTATACCCGCTACCAGTTTAATAATGCCCTGAGGAAAAGCGAATATCTCGCAGGCTTTTCATACATGCGTTTTTTCCCGATCCTCAATTTTGACTATACCAACCAGGCCAGGCTGATCTACCAGAGAGTTTCAGCAAATGGCCGCACCACCTACACTCCTGTTTCATGGAGGGAAAACGAATTTTCGGCCGATATCAGCGTGCCTTTAGTGCTCAACCGGTTTAATTACACTTACAGCTTCGGCGTTAAAGCAGGGACCAGTTATACAACCCGCTATGGCGTAGAAAACCAACCCCGGACATTCATCCGGACCCTCGATTTCCCCATGCACTACCAGCTTTATTTTTCGAGGAACAGCCGCAGGGCAGGCCGCGACCTGACCCCGAAATGGGGACAGAACATCTCGTTCACTTACCGAAACTTCCCATTCGAAAACCAGGTGAGGGGTTCACTTTTCACATTGAGGAGCAATGTTTATTTCCCGGGACTACTACCCAACCATTCCTTCCAGGCATCCTTCAATTACCGGGAAGGGTCGGGAAACTATGTCAATACAATAGACATTCCCAATGTCAGCGGTTACAGCTTCATGAGGCATACAGAAATTACGAAAAACACATTATTGCTCGATTACAGGCTCCCCCTTCTCTACCCCGACCTGGAGATGGGCCCCCTAGCGTTCATCAAGAGGATCAAGGGAGGATTATTTGCAGATTTTGAGAATATCGGAAAGGGGAACGAATTTTCTCCCCGTTCTTTTGGAGCTGAACTCAGAGCCGACATGAACCTGCTCCGCTTTTACCTTCCGAACTTTGACGTTGGCGGAAAAATAATTTTTTTAAATGAAAAAACGAACAAAAACCCGATCTTAGAGTTTATGGCAACCTATAGTTTCTGAACATGAGCAGTAAAACGATCTTCATCATTATCATTACAGTGCTGGTAACCGTCATCCTGATGAACAACACGGAGGAAGTGGAGTTCTGGATCTTCGGGATAGCACGCGTTCCTAAACTGGCAGTACTGGGTGGCATGTTTGCCTTCGGTTTTGTATTTGGATTCCTCGCAGGAAGGCCGCGCCGCAAAAAAGTGGTGATCAATGATCACTCATCACCTGCAAGCCCCACAGCCGAGCCCGACGACTTTCGTCCAAAGCTCAGCGACGAAGACCGCGACTACATCAGCTAACAAACACAGCCCGCAACAAATACGGCCCGGTCAGTAACCACTATACCCTCCCGGGCCAACACTCACAGCATCAGACGCCTGAAATTCCTGCATCGCACCCGATTTCCCTAATCAACATATTAATCCTACCTTTGCCGTGCTTTTGGTTCCCGGCTGAAACCGGGATTAAAAGGGAATCCGGTGCAAATCCGGAACTGTCCCGCAGCTGTAAACTCCAGTACCAACACCATCCATTGTCACTGCCCTCATGCGGCGGGAAGACTGGTTAAAGGGGAGTAAGTCAGAAGACCTGCCACCAGCACTGTTATTCATAGCTTTCGGGGATTGGAGCTGGAATGAAAATGCCGCGTGTATTTGCATGCCCTCTTGCTCCCCTGCTCATTTTGCATTTTAAATAAAGTCTGTAATATCATTATGAAACAAAAATTTTTACCTGCATTACTGCTCCTTTCGCTTGCCATCTTTCAGGCCTGTAAGAAGGACAGGGAAGAAAACCAGCCAAAAGAACAGGAAACGATTGGTGTATACGTTCTTTACGAGGGAACAATTGGAAATAACAACAGCGGAATCAGCTACTACAACCTAAAAACAGGTCAAAGTGATCCCGAATATTTCAAGACAGTAAACGGATATGACCTTGGTGAGACAGCAGTCGACCTTCAGCAGTACGGAACTAAAATCTACTGTGTGGTTTCGGGTAAACAAAACGAACAAAAATCATTCGTGGAGATCATTAATCCAGCTACTGGAAAGTCTATTAAAAGAATACCATTCAACGGAACCTCTTCAGGATTTATGCCCCGTTATATGGCCTTTTATAAAGACAAAGCGTATGTATCCTGTTATGACGGAAAAATAAGGCGCATCGACACCACCAGCCTTTCAATTGACGCTACAGTAGAAACAGGAGGTGCCATCGAAGGAATAGCCGTCACAAATGGAAAGCTATATGCCGCAAACTCCGCCCATTATCTTTTCCCTGACGCGCTTAATAAAAACACGGTATCTGTCATCGAACTGAATTCATTCACAAAGCTGAAAGACATTTCTGTCCACTATAATCCGCAAAGAATTTTTGCAGCAAGCAACGGCACCTTGTATCTTACTGCAAGCGGGAACTATGATGATATAGGGTCGGCATATCAGAAAATCGACTCCCAAACTGATGAAGTGACCAACACCTTCGATTCTTCTCTCGGATCAGTTTCAATGAATGAAACCAAAGCTTTCGCCATTACGAACCCTTACAGCAATCCCAGCATCAAAGAGTTGAATATTTCAACTGGTAAACTTGAAAACAACTTTATTTCAGATGCAACTACATTAACAACAGCCTATGGAATATCAGTCAACGCAGTGACTGGTGACGTCGTTGTTTGCGACGTACCGAATTTTACAAGTCCAGGCAAGGCTTATTATTTTAAAGCAGATGGCAAACTTGCAGTTACCATTACAACTGGAATTAATCCGAATTCCGCTGTCTTTATCTATGGCACAAAATAATCCTGCATAGCTGAGTAGTTCTGGATCAGACTGAACGGTTCAGAACTACTCATTCTGCTACACAAATCAAGTCCTTATCACCTCAGGAAATTCACATGCATGAAAAACTATACAACATGTCGTTTTTTCCAAACAATTCTGATCAGTGATCCATACAGTCTACAAGACCTTATTTTCACCGGAATAATACAACAAACATAACGTATGTGCAGATGGCCAGCATTACCACTTCAGCCATCACTACCACACTTACTACTGCGTCAAACATTTTACTTCTCATGGCCTTTCGTTTTTTGGTTGATATAAATGTAGCATTGTTCAGCCCACGCTCAAATGACGCAAGTCACCAAATAAACTGACTATCAACCAATTCAATACAAATCACCAATGCCAGAAAAGAAGATTATCCAGCTCAACATCACTCAAAGTACATCAAAGGCCATTTTAACTCTTGTTAAGGAACGCACATACATGTGTTCCACGTGGGAAATTCTGTAAGTAAAATATGTACTCATCCGACTCACAACAAAAGAAAAAAAACAGAATTGCTTTAAAAACCTTACACATTAATACAGAGCATCATACATTTATATATAAATCTCCTCTCATGAAACATAACCACCAATTTCCACGCAGGCGATTTCTGAAACTGCTATCGTACGGAGTCAGCGCCATGGCGCTGACTCCCGCATTAAACTCACTGGCCGCCTGTTCACTGTTTCATCAGCAAAAGAAGCTTGGAATAGCACTCGTGGGACTTGGAGGGTATAGTACCGGCCAGCTGGCTCCCGCCCTTCAGGAAACCAAACACTGCCGTCTCGCCGGCGTTGTTACCGGAACACCCTCCAAAGCGGAATCCTGGTCTTCAAAATATAATATTCCCGATAAGAACATATACAACTACTCCAATTTCGATTCAATCGCAGACAACCCTGATATAGACATCGTATACATCGTTCTGCCGGTATCGATGCATAAGGAATTTACAATACGGGCAGCGCAGGCCGGCAAACACGTCATCTGTGAAAAACCCATGGCGCTTAATTCGGAAGAGTGCAAAGAGATGATCGCAGCCTGTAATAAAGCAGACAGGATGCTTTCCATTGGCTACCGCCTCCATTTTGAACCCCACAACATGGAAGTCATGCGGCTGGGACAAAAAGGCATCTATGGCAAGATCACCTCCATCGACACTGCGAACGGGTTTACTTATCGCGGAGATCCGAATGCATGGCGGCTGAAGAAGGCTTTGTCCGGCGGAGGCGCTCTGATGGATATGGGGGTATACAGCATACAAGGCTCCAGGTACGCGACCGGGCAGGAACCTCTATTTGTAAAAGCGACGGAGGAAAAAACCAGGCCTGAGCTCTTTAAAGAAGTAGACGAAACGATCTTCTGGGAACTGGAGTTCCCGGGCGGACTTATCGCCAGGGGAAAATCAAGCTACAATAATAGCTGGGGATATCTCCGGGTAAAAGCAGAGAAAGGAGAATTTGAACTGGAACCCGCATTCTCGTATGGCGGTATCGCCGGAAGAACATCAAAGGGACAAATGGATTTTCCGCAGGTGAACCAGCAAGCCCTGCAAATGGACGATTTCGCACAATGTATTATGCAGGGAAAAACCACCAGGGTACCCGGCGAAGAGGGGCTTAAGGACATGAAAGTGATCGACGCGATCTACCGGAGCCTGGCTTCAGGAAAAAAAGAGCGGATTGTTTAGAAAAGATGCGACCCTTGGCTATTGGCCCGGTTATTTCCGGTTCTATCTGCCCTGCGCCCCTGGGTTATTTCTCCTCCTTGCGCCGCTGACCGCCTCTGCCTCCAACGGATCTTCGGGCCAGGAGTGTTTAGGATAACGCCGTTTTAACTCTTTACGAACTTCAAAGTAGGTATTCTTCCAGAAACTGCGAAGGTCTGCGGTCACCTGCACGGGTTTAAAGCCGGGAGAAAGAAGATGTAATACCACTCCGTTCCTTCCCT
This sequence comes from Pararcticibacter sp., assembly GCA_052039655.1. Taxonomy (GTDB): domain Bacteria; phylum Bacteroidota; class Bacteroidia; order Sphingobacteriales; family Sphingobacteriaceae; genus Arcticibacter. Next base: position 2,821 of record JBQGEO010000837.1, on the reverse strand, counting down.
CGTTCACCCTGGGAGTATCCAGCATACCAAATACTTCCTGAAGCCTTACAGCCAGTACAGGAGCTGCACCATCGGCAAAATACTTTAATTTAATATGCGAGCCACTGGGCACTGCTATTGTCCGGGGAGCAAGCTTGTCAAGCATCATCTGTTTCTCGTACCCAATACTTTGCTGTAAAACCTCCGGCAGGGCTATCCGTTTAAGGTCATCCGCTTTTTTAACCCCCGCGAGATACGGAGACAGCCATTCCCCGCTGTTCTGAAGCAGCTCCGCAGTGGCCACATCGGGCCAGTCTTCATCCTGACGCCATACACGCAAGCTCAGCATACGGTTTTGCCATTGTTCGGTCTCTTCAGTAAAGCTGAGCAAACGCTCCCCTTCTTCTTTTACCGCTTCCGCTATAACGGCGACGGCTTGTTCTTCCGGAATATCCCTTAAAGGCTTTGATTCCAGGGCGATACTTCCGAAACGGAGCTCCCGCCTTGCAATCAGTCCCCCCTTCCGCGTATCCCAGGCAACCACATCATGTGCTTCTGCCTGCGTATAAAGGTCCGACGGATTCACCGGGGCTGCTAAAAATATCTTTCCCAAACCTTTGCGGGCATCAAGGCGGGCAATCGCGATGCACGCCTCATGCGCCAGTTCATCCTCAGATCCCAAAACAGCAGCTTTCCCATTGGCAAGCTGAAACTGGCCCGCATGATCCGGCCGGGCAATTGCCACTCTTTCAGGATACGCATAAGAGATCAAAAGGCCAGCATGGTAAGGATCGTAGGCGCCATTCTCTGTCTCCACTCTCAGAAGACGGCGATAGGCCGCGGCAATTTTTTCGACATTTTCAAATTTGCGGTCCTTCACCTCCCCCCTTCTAAACCGCCTGAGTGCCTCTACCCGGTAATTAATATCTACTATGTCCTGCCCTTCCATGGGATCACGCTCCTCCAGTAAAGCTGCAATATCGGCAGCAACAGGAAGAGTACCGCCTTCACGGGCCTTTAACAGCATATGGGCGATCCGCGGGTGGCAGGGAAGCCTGTGAATTTCCTTTCCATGCGCCGTGATCCTTCCTCCCTGCAAGGCACCCAGCCGGCGCAGAACATCCGCCGCTGAAGTCAGCGCCGTAGCGGAAGGCACGTCCAGCCAGCTGAGTTTAAGGATATCCGCCACTCCCCATTGCGCCATATCCAGCATCACAGGCGCCAGGTCGGCTTCCAGGATTTCCGGCGTCCGGAATTCGGGCATCCTCTCCTGCGTTGCCAGCGACCACATCCGGTAGCAAACACCGGGGCTCAACCTTCCCGCTCTTCCAGCCCTCTGCCCGGCGGAATCAAGCGAGATCATAGCAGTTCTCAGCCCGGACAGCCCGGTCTTCGGATCGAAAGCCGGATTGCGGCCGAATCCGCTGTCGACTACCACCTTGATCCCTTCTATCGTCAAACTTGTTTCAGCAATGGAAGTAGACAAAACCACTTTTCTTCTTCCCTGCGGAGACGGCACGATTGCCGCATTCTGCTCAGCAAAAGAAAGCTGACCATACAGCGGATGTATTCCCACATCCTGAAGCTGCCTTTTGAGTAAAAGTTCACATTTACGAATTTCTCCCTGCCCCGGTAAGAACGCAAGAATATCCCCCTCCTGCTCCCTTAACGCTTTCAATATCGTTTCTGCACAGAGTTCAGGAATCCGGGTAACATCCTGCTCTCCGGTATAAATGATCTTTACAGGAAATAAACTTCCTTTACTTTCAACAACCGGAGCAGATAACAGCTTCGAAAGCCGTTCCGTGTCAAGCGTTGCCGACATGACCATGATCCGGAGGTCTGACCGCAAAATCTCCTGTGACTCACGGCACAATGCGAGGGCAACATCAGCATGAAGGCTTCTCTCGTGAAATTCATCAAAGATCACAAGCCCCACATCTTCCAGGGCATTGTCCTGGTGAAGCATCCGGGTCAGGATCCCCTCCGTCACCACCTCGATCTTTGTTTGCGCAGAAACCTTACTCTCGAAACGGATGCGGTAGCCCACGGTTTGTCCCGGCTGCTCTCCAAGCAGGGCAGCCATTCTCGCAGCAATTGTGCCCGCTGCCAGCCTGCGGGGTTCAAGCATAATGATCTTTCTCCCTTCAAGCCAGCCCTCATTCAGCAGGGCCAGGGGCAAAACGGTACTTTTACCGGCTCCCGGAGGCGCCCCGACAATGAGCGTATTGATCTCCGCCAGGTAACGCTGAACAGAAGGAATAATGCCGGTTACCGGCAGCCCCGTATGTAAAGGATCAAAAGAATGATGCATCGGATACAAAGATATCAAAGTGATCATGTCAACGACATTTTACCCGGCGATATTTCATCTGAAGAAACACACATGATGAGCCAGACAGAAAGTAAAAGATTTGTATATCCAGGCAAATACCTCTAAATTTGCACACAAACGGAAATGGTGTCTTCCGAATGAACCGCCCTAAAAAAGCTGATGACGCCTGCAGATAGTAAACCGGCATGCCCGGGGCAGTTATTTATTAGCAGGTGAAACACAGGAACAATAAAACTCAGATCTCTTTAAAAGAAAAGTCAAGGCGCCAGCATATCATTATGGCTAACCGTTTTGCGCAATTCCCGATTTTAAAACATCTTGTCCGCTGGCTGATCCTGATCATTCCGGTATCCATTACCATCGGAAGTATCGTCGCATTGTTCCTATGGCTCCTGCACCAAGCTACCGGGATTAGGTTCCAGTATCCATGGCTGCTGTTCCTTTTGCCGCTCGCAGGTATAGTGATCCATTTAATCTACCAAACAATCGGCCGTTCTTCTGAAAAGG
>JBQGEO010000836.1:0-1795 GCA_052039655.1 Pararcticibacter sp. | reverse complement strand
TCTCCTTCAGGGTGGATCTCGATTTCTTCTACCGGAAGATGAGCAGGAAGGGCTGCACGGCCTTTATGCGAAGACTGTTTTTTACGGGTATAGGTAATCTGTTCTTTGATTTCTTCCTGCTGCTGCGCTTGTTCTTGTGGCTCTGTTTCAAATGGCAGTACACCTTGTGCCGGATCGCCTTCAAAGCGTTCGCGTTTCTGGCCGAACTGCATCCGTTTAAAAAGCTCTACCTGGTATTTGAGATAATCGTTTTCTTCCTGAAGAATGGCATTGGTTTTCTGGTGCTCCAGCCCGGCCCTCTGTTCCCGCTTCAAAAGAGCAATCAATTCCCCCTTTGAGAGGTTTTCCAGTGCCGTATCCATGCCATGAAATTACTCAAAAAAGCGCGTTCCGGCAAGCAAAAAGCTACTTTTTTATAGTTGGTACCGCCGTAATTGCCGGCTCTTCTGAACCTGGATTCCCTCGATCATCAGCACCAGGTCTGCCCAGCCCAGTTGCTCTTTTTTGGGGATGGGAAAGGTTCCCTGCTCCAGTCGTTTATAGTAAAGCACGAAGCCTCCGTGCTCCCAGTGTAGCAACTTAATGTGGGTGCGCTGCCGGTTGAGAAACACGAAAACTTCTCCTGATGATACTTCCCTCTGTAGCTCTGTTGTGACCAGCCCGCAAAGACCGTCAAAACTTTTTCGCATGTCACAATGCCCTTTATAGAGGAAGAACCGGTGCGATGAGTTCAGGCTGAACATCAATACAGATGGATGAGATGGGAAAGGATCTTCAGATCTGAAGAGGGTACTTTAATCCGCACGCCGTTAGGGTAGCTTATTTCAATTGCAGCCCCACAATCGCCCTTAGAAGGAACAAGTGGAATAAAGCCTTTTTTCTTTTCTTCTTCTTTGCTGCGGGATACCCAGTAGGCAAATGTCCCCACTTTCATTCCTAAGTCCTTACAGAACTCCTTTTGTGATAATCCGCTCTGCCGCCAGCGTTCCACTTCTGCTTTCATCCTTTCTCTTTGTTCCATTACTTTGTCGTTTCTGCAAAGTAAATTCAATTAGATGCATAAGGCAATATGGATTGGTCGGGCGCTTACCTTTAGCCCCTTGCAAAAAAAGCGTATCCGACTCTTGCTTTGTATAACCATCCAAGGTAATTCTCTTCCAGGGAGCCGGAGTCACCAAATCATAGTAATCCCGGATATACAGCTCATTTACTCCTGCAGGTTTAAATAATTCAAATGATCTGGCTGCCTGACTTGCTGATGCGGATGATGCACCATAGATAAAAGCCCAAAGTAAGCCTGTGGATGCCGGATATCCTGTAGTTGTGCCAGCAATTAAAGATGCTTTAATGCAATAACCGTCCACTTCCGTAAAATAGTCAGTCGGTACGTTTAATCCATTCGATCCCAAAACAGATATTCCCCTTCTGAAGAATTTCTTAAGAGACTCTTCCCGGGTGTCAACATCAGTTATACCGTATCCGTTCCTTGTGGTTGGTTTGTTTCTTATATCGGCAAAGCCGACTATTGAAGTACTTATAGCTTTCCAATAGCTTCCGTTTGATTTAAGTATAAGGGTATTAAAACCGGGGAAGCTACTTACAATATTTCCATTGGGCAGGCGATAACTATGCCCGGCAAAAGACCAGCTGAATGTAGAGCTATTCCGGTTTTCGAAGACGATTTCGCGATTTCTGCTTATTGCAGGGTCTGGTAAAGATATCGTTCTGTCTGCTGTCAAATCCAGCAAAATATAAAAGTCATAAGGCTCGGAAATAATTAAGTTCTGGTCTCCAA
>JBQGEO010000835.1:0-5785 GCA_052039655.1 Pararcticibacter sp. | reverse complement strand
CACGAATCTTCTCCAGAAGGCCGTCTATGTCCATTCCGGCGGTGAGCGTGATCTTGTTCTTGGAAATATAATATTCAGGGTAAGAGCTCCTGAGAGCAGAAACGGGCTTTCCGGACTGCGCGAGGTGAGTGAGGAACAGTGCAATACCAACCAGTGCATCCCGGCCATAGTGAAGCTCGGGGTAAATAACCCCTCCGTTACCTTCCCCGCCAATAACAGCCCCGGTTTCTTTCATCTTGTTCACAACATTCACTTCACCCACTGCAGCAGCATTATATTCAGCCCCCGCCTGTTCAGTAACATCGCGAAGGGCCCGGGTAGATGACAAATTCGAGACGGTATTTCCTTTTGTGTGTTTCAGCACATAGTCAGCGACCGCTACCAGCGTATACTCTTCTCCAAATACGTTTCCGTCCTCGCATACAAAACACAAACGGTCTACATCAGGGTCTACCGCGATGCCCAGATGGGCTTTCCTGCTTACAACCTCCTGCGACAGAGCAACAAGGTTTTCCGGAAGAGGCTCCGGATTATGTGGAAAATGGCCGTCGGGGGTGCAATAAAGCTCATAGACTGTTTCCACTCCAAGTGCCTTTAAAAGGGCGGGAACGAAAATCCCTCCCGTTGAGTTCACACAATCTATTGCGATTTTAAACTTAGCCTTCCTGATTGCCTCAGTATCCACCAGGGGGAGCGCCAGGATTTTGGCAATATGCTTCTCAAGATAAGAGTTATCAAACGACACCTTACCTAAATCGTTCACTTCAGAAAAAGACAGATCGGTTTGCTCTGCCAGTTCCAGAACTTCTTTACCGTCTGCATCACTTATAAACTCTCCTTCGGCGTTCAGAAGCTTCAGGGCATTCCACTGCCTGGGGTTATGGCTGGCAGTTATAATTATCCCACCGCCGGCATTTTCTTCAGGTACGGCAATTTCCACTGTCGGGGTAGTAGAAAGGCCCAGATCTACCACATCTATACCGATGCTTTGAAGAGTTCCGGTTACAAGGTTCCGCACCATCTCACCAGAGATACGGGCATCCCTGCCAATTACTATTTTCTTTTTCCCGCTTTTTGCTATAATCCATTTGCCAAAAGCAGCAGTAAATTTCAGTATGTCTGTCGGAGTCAGAGCATCTCCCGGTTTCCCTCCTATTGTCCCTCTGATCCCAGAAATTGATTTAATTAGTGTCACGGCTTACGTTTTTAAGGAGGTCAAAAATAAGGAATAAAACGAGAAATAGGAACACGGTGGACCAGCAACTGCTCAAATGTAACAGTGTGATGATCATGTGATGAAATCAGGCACGCGCCTTCTCTCATCTATCAAAGTCTTTCTGTATATTTGCAACTTTGTAATTTTTATAAATATGCCCGATAAATGGTACCAGAACTGGTTTAACTCTCCCTATTACCACATTCTTTACCAAAAACACAACGGTTCTGAAGCGGAATTCTTCATTGACAACCTTTGTTCTTTTCTAAAGCCAGAGCCGGGGGACAAAATGCTTGATATTGCATGCGGGCGCGGGCGACACTCTGTATACCTGAACAAAAAGGGATTCGATGTAACAGGAATAGATCTTTCACATGCTAATATTGAATTTGCCAAGCAGATGGAGAATGAGCATCTGCATTTCTTTGAGCATGACATGAGGAACCTGTTTTTCATCAATTATTTCAATATTGCCTTCAATCTGTTTACCAGCTTCGGGTATTTTGAAACAGAAAAAGATCATCTGAAAGCACTCCGTTCTTTCAGGAAGTCGCTTAAGAGCGATGGCCGGTTAGTTCTTGATTATTTTAACACACAAAAGGTAATCTCTAATCTCGTTAAAGAAGAAACCAAATTTATCGGGGATATCTCCTTCAACATCCGGAAAAAAGTTGAGAATGGAAAGATCATGAAGAGCATTGATTTTGAACATAACAATGCCCGGCACCACTACCAGGAAGAAGTCTCTGCATTTTACCTCCCGGACTTTGAACGGATGTTTTCTCTAAGCGGCTTTAAAGTGGCACATTGCTTTGGAGACTATTCTTTAAGTGATTTCGACGAAGTTAAATCAGATCGTTTAATTATTATTTGCGAAAAAGCTGATGCTTGACCAACTCTTACAATTCGATCACCAGATGTTCCTCGGCATCAACCAGGGATTAGCCAATCCCCTGTTTGACGCTATTATGCCCTTGCTGAGGAATAAATATTTCTGGTCTCCGCTTTATCTCTTTCTGATCATCTTTCTGATCAAAAATTATAAGAAGAACGGGCTCATCTGTATCCTGTTCCTGCTGCTGACCTTTGCTATGGCTGATTTTTTCAGTGCGTCCCTGATTAAACCAGTGGCAGAAAGACTCCGGCCCTGTAATGAGCCGGGTTTTAATAACGAAATAAGACTTTTGGTCTCATGCGGTCGGGGATTTAGCTTTCCGTCGTCTCATGCCTGTAATCATTTTGCCATCGCCATGTTCCTGATCGTGGTCTTTTACAAGCGCTGGCGCCCCCTTTTGCCGATAGGATTGCTCTGGGCATTCTCTATTTCTTTCGCGCAGGTGTATGTCGGAGTTCATTTTCCGGTTGATGTGATTGCAGGAGGCTTGCTGGGCTGTATGATCGGGTATGTTACCGGCACTATATTTTTAACTACATATATGCAAAAAACATGGAGTACTGGCAGCTGATCATTCTTTTTTCCAGTTGCTTTCTGGGTGGGATCAGTATCTTTTTCTTCCCCAAAAGCAATGCAAACAGGCTGAAACTCATCCTGTCTTTCAGCGGGGCTTACCTGTTCTCCATTACTGTTTTGCATCTTATCCCGCATGTCTACAGCGGCGCAGGCCACACCATCGGGCTGTACGTACTCGGAGGCTTCCTCTTCCAGGTGGTCCTGGAACAGTTCTCTGAAGGCATAGAACATGGTCATATTCATACATCCCATCATGAGCACTACGTGTTTCCCTGGGGCATCATGACCAGTTTATGCCTGCATGCATTTCTCGAAGGAATGCCTTTGGCAGAGGGGCACCAGCATGAACTGCTATTTGGTATAGCCCTCCATCATATCCCGGCGGCATTTGCACTGTCCAGCGTATTGCTTCAAAACAAGGTAAACAAAAAGAATATTATTCTCCTGCTGGTTCTATTCTCAACCATGTCGCCCCTCGGGTTCATTCTCAGCGAATCTATAGGCAATGGCACAACAGGCAATATCTCGGTCTATTTTGATAAAATTATGGCGGTTGTGATCGGAATATTCCTTCATATTTCCACCACTATTCTTTTTGAGTCGGGAGTAGATCACCGTTTTAACAGAAAAAAGCTGATTGCGGTACTGGCCGGCGCAATCATTGCCGTGCTGACACTATTCGCCCATTAGCGAGGGCAAAACCAGGCTGTTTTCGTGGCAATTGAAACTGTTTCTACCCGCGAAGCTTATCGAGCAACGAGTTCAGCTGGGCTGCTTCCCCGTCTGTAAGATTAGCTCTTAATACGTCTTCAGGCGTAACTATCGGGTCAAGCGACTGCAACACCTCAAGGCCTTTCTCAGTAATCAGGATATCGACGGCACGACGGTCGTTTTTATTGATGCAACGGGTTACAAGCTCCTTTTGAACCAGGCGTTCGACGATCCTGGAAGCATCCGACATTTTATCAAGCATCCGCTCTTTAAGCAGATTAATGGTTGCCGGGTTAGGGTATTGCCCGCGCAGAATCCGCAGGATATTGTATTGCTGTAAAGTAACCTCTTTCTTATTGAGGCGCTCTTTGACAAGGCCGGTTACCCAGCTGTAAGAATAAATGAGATTCACGACGATCTTGTGATAATCATTTTTAAAACCGGTTGTCTGATAGATCTCCTTCTCTAATTCCATTAGCGTAATAATAATTAAGTGATTATGTTATGTCGTTGGCCCCAGGTTTCATCTTTAATTTACAGATAGTATTAAGTTAGGATCTTAACCGGCAATGTGTTCTTTAAATGTTCTTTAAGGAACTCCCCGTTGCCGTGCAGCGTCCAGATTTCGGAAGGTTGTGCTTTTTCTATGTAATTCAATATATCCTGCCAGTCTGCATGGTCAGAAATGTAAAGTTCCAGATCATTCTGTACCTGTAACCTCTTCCAGCCAGAGGCAAATACCCGCAGCACCCCTTTCGCTCTGTAATAACAATCAAATGTAAGAGGAGGAACAATATAAACCAATCCCTGTTCCAAAGATTTCATTAATTTTCTGTTATATGGCTCATATTTACCGGGTGAATAAGAGAAATCTTCGTAAATCTTTGTGATAGGAAGGATAGAATGATGCAGAAGTACTGTCCGGCCGGGACAATACTGATTGATCAGGCTGATCAGCCTCTGGCTCTTTCCAAGTGAATAAGCCCCAAGTAATACATTATGTTTTGATGTATTTAATTTCGCTATTTCAGCAGGCACATCAGGATGCTTCACCCCAGGGTCCGCAAAGGTTGTCTCCGTAATAAGAACATCCGCTTCTACAATTTCAGCTGCTTCGCAAGTTGCATCTTCCTGAAGTTTAAAATCGCCTGTATACACGTACCTCACCCCTCTGTACTCCATCAACACCTGCGCCGAGCCTAAGATGTGGCCGGCGGGAATGAAAGTGATCTTCACCTCGTTCAGAAAGAATGACTGGTGAAAATTAAAGGTTCTGAATTCACGACCCGCATTCTTCTTCAGCCTGAGTTTCATAATGGCGGCAGTTGGCAGGGTACAATATACCGTTTCATTACCGGGACAAGCATGATCACCATGAGCATGCGATATTACAGCTTGTTTAACAGGTTTTGCAGGATCAAGATAAAATCCGCCTGCGCTGCAATAAAGTCCATTATCATTAAAGCAAAGGAAATCATCTTCTATCATTACCGGCCTTTCCTGAATTCAAAAGATGCTGATGAATGCTGAGTACCTGGGGGATCAGCAAGTGAGATTCGTCATTAAAAACTATGAAATCAGACCGCTCTTTCTTTTCTTCATCACTTAACTGGTTTGCCATACGCTTTCTTACCTCCGTTTCTGTTACTTTATCCCTATCCATCACTCTTTTTATACGAATATCGGAGGGAGCGATGACAGCAATCACAAAATCACAATCTTTATATGATCCGCTTTCAAACAAGATAGCGGCCTCCTTTACTACATAAGGAGCTTTTTGCTGAAGTGCCCATTGATCAAAATCCCGGAATACGGCAGGATGAATAAGCGAGTTCAGCTTTTTAAGTTTGTGTTCATCATTAAAAACTATTGATGCCAGGCGTTTCCGGTCCGGCTGTCCGTTTTCAAAGTAAACGGATTCTCCAAAAGAAGCCTTTATATCCTCTATAAGTTTAAGGTCTGTCTGCATGAGGTCTTTAGCCCTCGCATCCGAGTAAAATACAGGAATTCCCCAAAGTTCCAGGATTTTGCACACCGTAGTCTTCCCGCTACCAATTCCCCCTGTTATTCCTACCTTAAGCATCATCTCTTAACAAAAAAATCTACTATCTGGGGTTCCGTTTTAATAAGCCTGCAAAAAGGAGGAAACTTTCTGAAAGTAACAGGTAACTGAGTCGACCCTTTTTCAAGCCAGTCCTTCAGGTCAACAGTAGCCATAAAAGAGTCCCGGTCTATCGAAGCATAATTTTCCAGAGCACAGAAAATGGTTACCTTTACTTTTTCCGGCAATAGTTTTACAGCAAACCCCTTCGCATTCAGCACCTCTACTGGCACTTCAATCACCTTCTCCGTAAATATATCTACAGGGATCTCCACTTTAACCGACT
>JBQGEO010000834.1:0-4138 GCA_052039655.1 Pararcticibacter sp. | reverse complement strand
TAAGGCGCTGAAGATGTATGAGAAGGCTGGGGATACATTCGGCATGATCCAGACATATATCAAGATAGGCACGGCTACACGGCTAAGCGGAAATATGCCCGCCGCCCTTAAGTATCTGCATCAGGCGCGTGATTTAAATATGCAGGTCGGGGACAAGGAAACAGAACTGAGTCTTTTCAATAATATTGGAATAGTCTATGCTCAGCAGGGACAAATGGCTAAGGCTCTGCGTTTTTTTGAGGAGGGGGTGAGAAAATGCGGTGAAAAGGGCTTTGAAATTGTTAATATAAATTTGCTTACAAACGCCGGAAGTGCTGCAAAAAACCTTGGCGACAGATCCCGTGCGCTCCGGTACCACAGGATGTCTTTACAGAAAGCCCGTTCTTCGAAATTCCCCGAAGAAGAAGCAAGAGCGTTAATGAATATTGCCTCTGCTGTAGACGACCAGGGGCCAAAAGTATCTCTCCCTTACCTGAACCAGGCTCTTATTATAGCGAAGCATCTCGGCAATAAGACACTTATGGCAGAGATCTACGAAGCACAATCCGAATGCTTCAGGCATCTTCATGACTACAGGAATGCATTAGGTGCTGTGCAGGAGCGGTACAGGCTTCTCGACAGTATGTTTAATATTAATAAAGCAAAGGAAATTGCTAACCTGCAATCCGCCTATGAACTTGATAAATCGAAGGAAAAGGTGGAAAAACTCGAATTAGTCAATAATACCAGGACTATTCAGCGCAACGCGGGCATTCTGGCTACCTTCCTGATAATGTGCTTCCTGGTTCTGCTGTTATTGTACATCAGGAAGATCAGGGCGTTAAATGAGGATCTTAAAAGCGCCAATCTGGTCAAAGATAAGCTGTTTTCCATCATCGGCCACGATCTGAGAGGACCTATAGGCACAGTAGTCCAGATGCTTGGCACAATGGAGGAGAATGAACTTGATCCTGATGAACTTAAGCCGATAGTGTCGGCCTTAAAAAAACACAGTGAAGCGTCTCTCGGCACCCTTGATACACTTCTGCAATGGGGAAAGACCCAGTTGCAGGGAGTCAGGGTTAACAGGATGAGTTTTCGTCCCGACGATGTCATCCATAAGAATCTTTCCATATTCGCTGCAGCCGCCAGCCAGAAACATATTAATATTTCGGTCTCAGTTCCCGACGGTCTCCTGCTTTACGGGGATCCCGACCATTTTGATTTCATAATCAGAAACTTGCTGTCTAATGCGGTGAAATTTACATACCCATCCGGAAAAATTGAAGTAAAGGCCATAAACGGCCTTTATCCCGGGAGCACAATCTTTTCAGTGAGCGACAATGGAAAAGGCATGAATCCTGCAGAAAAAGAGCGCATTTTTAATTATTTCTCGGAACCAAAGGAAGGTACTTCCGGCGAAAGAGGAACCGGTATTGGATTAGTGCTCTGCAAGGAGTTCATTCACGCTGGTAATGGAGAAATATGGGTGGAGAGCAGGGAAGGAGAGGGATCTGTTTTTTCTTTTTCGGTGAAGTCGGCATATGATTCATCACTGTCGTCCCCAAGGCAAACGTCTGGAGTCAGCTTCATGTAATCATCTTTTATATCTGTTTACCTAAAACTTTTCTTCCTTATTTTAAGTTTTGGAAATGAATAGTTTACTATTCACTGAACAGTCATGCCCCGGGGAGCTTAGAGGAGATAAGAAGGCGTGCTGAATAATACCTGTGCAAAACAATTAATTAAAGGAACCACACCGGGCCCACTACCCCCGGTAAAGCAACGCTGCTGGTGGTTTCGCTGCCTGTGAAAGAAAATTTAATAAAATCTACCTGTATGATGCACTCGAATGGCCGAAAGAGAGTTGTAATTACTAATGTATCACCTCTGATAGAAGGTGGCCGGTATCCTGCCAAAGCAACTATAAATGAAGCGCTGGAAATATCAGCAGATATATTCAGTGACGGACATGACTCTATAGCTGCATGTATACTCTGTAAGCATTCCGGGGATGAAAACTGGCTGGAGATCCCTATGGAACCTATTGTCAACGACAGATGGCGCGCAGTTTTTAAGCCAGGCAACACTGGATTCTGTTCAGTCAGAGTTCAGGCCTGGGTAGACCACTTTACCACCTGGAAGAAAGGACTCGGGAAGAAATATGAAGCAGGACAGGACGTGACTATTGAACTTCAGATAGGAGCAGACCTGCTCGAAAAAGCATCCGGATCCTTCGGCGAGGCCGAAAAGAGTTTGCTGCTTAAATGGGCAGGGGTTTTCAGGAATGGAAACAACGTCCCTTCTGCAGTCCTACTTGCTTTAAGCGATGAGGTCGCTTCTATCTTATACAGCTACAGGGATGATGACCTCGTCTCCGTTTATCCCGAGACCCTGCTTATAGAAGCCGAGCGCAAGAAAGCTTCCTATAGTACATGGTATGAACTGTTTCCGAGATCTGCTGCTTCAGAGCCGGGAAAGCACGGAACTTTTGCCGACGTGAAAAATCTTCTTCCCCGCATAGCGAAGATGGGTTTTGATGTGTTGTACCTTCCTCCCATACATCCGATTGGCGAGATGAAGCGGAAGGGAAAGAATAATTCCCTGACTGCAGGTCCGGATGATCCTGGTTCTCCCTGGGCAATCGGCAACAGGGCCGGAGGGCATAAGGCAATACATCCCCAACTCGGCAGTCTGACCGACTTTAAAGACCTGGTCGCAGAAGCCGGGAAATTTGATATCGAGATCGCGATGGACATAGCGTACCAGTGCGCGCCTGATCATCCCTATGTCAGTGAGCATCCCGAATGGTTTAAATGGAGACCCGATGGTTCGGTTCAGTATGCAGAGAATCCGCCTAAAAAATATGAAGATATTCTGCCAATTAACTTTGAAACAGAAGACTGGGAAGCCCTGTGGAAGGAATTGAAGAGCGTGATTGAATACTGGGTCGAACAGGGCGTGAGAATCTTCCGGATAGACAATCCGCATACCAAAGCATTCGCTTTTTGGGAATGGATGATTCGCGAGGTTAGAAAAAAGAACCCTGAGATTCTTTTCCTGGCCGAAGCGTTCACCCGTCCAAGAGTGATGGAGCGTCTTGCAAAAGCCGGGTTCAATCAGTCATATACTTATTTTACCTGGAGAAATACAAAATACGAAATTGAAGAGTATGTCAGGGAACTGACCGCTCCGGAAATGCGGTATTCCTTCAGGCCTAATTTCTGGCCTAACACCCCGGATATCCTTCCGCCGTTCTTATCCTGGGGAGGAGAAAATGCCCATATTCTAAGGTTGGTGCTGGCAGCAACGCTTTCTGCCAGTTATGGAATTTATGGTCCCGTATATGAGTTTTGTGTCAACACCCCCCATCACGGAAAAGAAGAATATACCGATAATGAGAAGTATGAAATAAAGCACTGGGACTGGAACCGGTATACGCGCATAAAGGAGATTATTACCCGTGTGAATATGATCAGGAAGCAAAATCCCGCTTTGCAATCTACCTATAACATAGAATTTGCTGAAACCAGCAATGATCAGATCATTTGTTATGGTAAATCTGATCCTGATTCCGGAAACAGACTGATCGTTGCTGTTAACCTCGACCCTTTTAATACACAGGGTGCTCATGTGAGGGTGCCTCTCTGGAAACTGGGTATAAAACCCGGTACTCCCTATATGGTCAGGGATCTTCTGAGCGGAAGCAGGTACAGATGGCAGGATGAATGGAATTATATACAGTTAAATCCTTTTCAGATGCCCGCCCATATCTTCAGAATTGAACAATAAACCTAACAAACGACAAACATGCCCGCAACAACAAAATTAGACGATAATCTTCACTGGTATAAAGATGCCGTGATCTATGAACTTCATATTAAGGCTTTCAAAGACGGCAATTGTGACGGAATCGGCGACTTTAAAGGACTTTTAGAGAAACTCGACTACCTTCAGGACTTAGGGATCACCGCGATATGGGTCTTGCCTTTTTATCCATCCCCTTTAAAGGACGACGGGTACGATATCGCAGATTATTATCATATCAACCCGTCTTACGGAGATATCAAAGAATTCAGGCAATTTCTGAAGGAAGCTCATAAGCGTAACTTAAAGGTGATCACCGAGCTGGTCATCAATCATACATCAGATCAGCATC
>JBQGEO010000833.1:0-2421 GCA_052039655.1 Pararcticibacter sp. | reverse complement strand
CAAAGAAGCTATTGAAAGCAGACGATCCTCCGGGAAAGTGCACCAGCAAGCAGTCAAAGACAGGATAGCAACCACCACAGAAACCGATGCAACCCGCAGGAGCGCATTTCCGGTACGCCAGCGGCTGCAGCATGAGCGCTTCAATTTTCCTTTGTTTCCCACTACCACTATCGGCTCATTTCCGCAAACAGACGATATTCGCCAGTTGCGCTCAAAACTTAAAAAAGGCGAATTAAGCTCATCTGAATATGACAGGAAGATAGAAGAGGCTATTACCGATGCGATCCGCTGGCAGGAAGAGACCGGGCTTGATGTTCTGGTACATGGCGAATTTGAGCGGAACGATATGGTTGAATACTTCGGAGAGCAGCTTCAGGGCTTTTTGTTTACCAAAAACGGCTGGGTACAAAGTTATGGAAGCCGCTGTGTAAAGCCGCCCATCATTTACGGGGATGTGAGCCGCCCGGAAAATATGACCGTGCGCTGGAGCGAATTTGCTGCATCAAAAACCCAAAAGCCGATGAAGGGGATGTTAACAGGCCCGGTCACCATCCTTCAATGGTCATTTGTCCGCGACGATCAACCGCGGGAAGTGACCACGAATCAGATTGCGCTTGCAATTCGTGATGAAGTGACCGCTCTGGAACAGGCAGGTATAGGTATTATACAGATCGATGAACCAGCTATCCGGGAAGGCCTGCCCTTACGTAAAACGAAACACCCTTACTATCTTGACTGGGCGGTGCGGGCATTCCGGATTTCAGCCAGCGGCGTTCAGGACAGCACACAGATCCATACGCATATGTGTTACAGCGAATTTAACGCCATCATCGGGAGCATAGCTGCAATGGACGCTGATGTGATCACTATTGAGACTTCGAGGTCGCAAATGGAATTGCTGCACGCTTTTTCGAATTTCGAATACCCGAATGAAATCGGTCCGGGCGTGTATGATATCCATTCGCCCCGGGTGCCTGGTACCGGTGAAATGGTGTCCCTGCTGGTCAAAGCTGCAGAGCTGCTGCCGGCGGGGAACTTATGGGTAAACCCTGACTGCGGTCTGAAGACACGTAAATGGCCGGAAACGAAGGCTGCACTTGAAAATATGGTCGCTGCCGCTAAACTGGCCCGGGAACAGATCCAGGCACAGGTATAAAGAAAATGCGGGCAGTCTTGTCCGCATTTTCCGCTTCCTGCAGGAACAAAGTACATTACCAGGATATGGGGAGATCTCATACTGACACACGGAGCATTTGTTATTTTTGCTGAACATTTCAAGTTCAGCAGATATGAAAATTCATATAATGGGCGCTTCCTGTGCCGGTTCCACAACTTTAGGAAAAGCATTATCAGAGCTTTTAAGTTATCCTTATTTTGACACTGACCAGTTTTTTTGGCTTCCTTCTGAAACGCCTTTCACCGTCAAACGTGAAGCCCGGGAACGAAATGAAATGCTCAAACAGGAACTGAGCAAAAATCAGAATGCAATAACCGGAGGTTCTCTTCTCAAGTGGGGGGACGAGTGGCTCAGCATGTTCGATCTCGTGGTATTTCTTTATGTTCCGGGGGAGATCAGGATGGAGCGACTTAAAAACCGTGAAATACAACGCTATGGAGAAAAAATAGTGGAAGATCCCGTAAGGGCAAGCCTCTATAACTCGTTTGTAACCTGGGCGCAAGGATATGATGACAATACCACCCAGGGACGTAATCTTCAGGCACATACCGACTGGCTCGCACAAATATCATGTCCTGTGATAAGAATAGAAGGAGATACTACGGTCAGCGAAAGAACCGAGATAGTCTTAAGAGCATTACAGGATAGTAAACCGTAAATCCGACTTCATCCCGCATTAAAAAGAACCAAGCCCGGTATAACAGGCGTGGTTTTAATTATTGTTACGGATTTGTGGACCAAAGTCCGATCTCTTTTACAAAAGCTCTCCGGGGAAGCTTAAGGTGAGATACAACGATGTGTGCGAGATCCTCTGGCTGCAATACCCTTTCCGGGTTCCCGTCGGTAAACCCGGCATCGAGGGTCATTCCAGTCGCGATAGTGCTTGGGTTTACGGTACTTACCCGGATATTAGATTTCCTGGCTTCGTACATCACCGACTCGGATAAACTGATCACTGCAGCCTTCGAAGCGGCATAAGCGCTTAGCTGAGCGCTCCCTTTTAAACCGGCAGTAGAGGCAATATTCAGGATATCTCCTTTTTGACGCTCAGTCATAAGAGGAAGTATTTCACGGATCATGTAATAAGTTCCAAAAAGATTGGTCTGAATCACCTCTTCCCACTCCTTTACATCTGTTGACAAAACACTTCCGGTTCTTAATATTCCAGCACTGTTAATCAGAATATCGATATCTTCAGACAGGTCATTTGTAAGTGCTGATACTGCCTTCTTCACTTCATCATA
>JBQGEO010000832.1:0-5477 GCA_052039655.1 Pararcticibacter sp. | reverse complement strand
GTGTAAAAACAGATGCCCCCCTTAACACCATCTGGTTGATCATAAATTTCCCGTTGTATTCGCCTAAAGCCCCGGGAGCCTTTATAAAACCAGGGTAAGGCAGATAAGCGCTTCCTGTCCATTCCCAGCAATCACCCCAGCCGAACCTCCGGGCTGCAGCTTCCCATTCGAACTCGGTGGGCAGACGCATTCCTTTCCATGATGCAAAAGCTGTAGCCTCATACCATGATATATGGGTAACAGGTTCATTAGGACGAAGCTTTTCAAGCCCCCTAAACGTATAATGAAACCATTCTCCATCTATATTAAACCAGTAAAGCGGTGCCTCTATTTTATTTGCGTTTACCCATTCCCATCCATCGGAATGCCAGTGAATGAAATTCCTGTAACCTCCGTCATGAATGAAGTCCAGGTATTCGGCAGTACTCACGAGTGACTCATTTATCTCGTAATCTCCCAGGTAAACCTGGTGCAGGCCATGCTCATTGTCAAAAGAAAAGCCCTTGCCCGAATGTCCTATATAGTGGAGCCCTGCTTCGACCTCCAGAAACGCGCCGGAGGACTGAGGAGCCGGTTCGCCTGCAACCGACTGATTAAAAGCCGGCAAAAGCGGATTGTGTCCCAGAATGTATTTGATATCCGTAAACAGGAGCTCCTGGTGCTGTTCTTCATGATTCAGGCCGAGAATCACCAATTCCGTCAAGGTTTGAGAAATACCCGGATCTGACAATAAACGGTTCATAGCATTATCTACATACCTCCGGTAATCGTAAATATCCTGAACTGTTGGCCTGCTGAGATTGCCGCGGTTGGTTCTTACCACCCTCGCGCCGACACTTTCGTAGTAGCTGTTGAAAACAAAGCTATAGTTCGGGTTGAAGGGCTTATAATCCGGCAGATTTTGCTGTAGAATAAAAGACTCAAAAAACCAGGTGGTATGCCCGAGATGCCATTTCGGGGGGCTCACAAATACCGCGGGCTGCACTACGTAGTCTTCGGTTTCCAATGAGCGGCAAATATCAACAGTACGCTGACGGGTTTGATTATAGCGGGTCAGACAGCTTATGTTTTCTGATTGACCTGTAAGAATAGCGTTCATACAGCCTTAACAATTAAGAGGCAATAGAGTTCGTTTGATGATGCGAAATCCTGCGTGTTTAGCATCCGGTCTTTTTTTTCTGTTCCCGCAAGCACTATCGCGGATCTGGCGCACTGCAACGAATAAATTACGGTATTTTGACTTGCCTTCATCAATCATGTAAGGAACTTCATAAAAGTTACAGTGTAAACGCTTAATTTTGTTGCCTTTAATTCCTGATCGGGCAGAGCCCATTGAAAGGGCACACACAGCAATACAAATGCAAACATTAAAAAATATTATTTCCAGATTGATCTCTACCCGCACTACGGGTTTCATGCTCTTATTGTACGCTTTATCCATGGCTGTTGCCACTTTTGTGGAGAACGACTATGGTACCCCTGTTGCGAAAGCACTTATCTACAATAGCTGGTGGTTTGAGATGATCATGCTGATCCTGATCTTTAACTTTCTTGGAAACATCAGGCGTTACCGCTTATACACAAGACAGAAATGGCCTCTCTTTGTATTTCACATGGCTTTCATTATGCTATTTATTGGGGGCGCTATTACCCGCTATATCAGCTTTGAGGGCACTATGCATATCAGGGAAGGCCAGTCGTCCAACGAAATTATTTCGGATGCCACTTTCCTGAAAGTCCAGATCACCGATGGCGAGCAGGCCCTGGCATACAAGGATGTACCCATGATCCTTACCTCTGACAATGTTCCCCGTTATCTGCGCCCATTCAAAAAAGACAGGGTCGAAGAATACGATTTTATGGGTAAAAGGGTCAAGATGCGTGTTCTCGAATTCACACCCAGAGCGCAGGATTCTCTTGTAGCATCGCCTGGCGGAAAGCGCATTCTTCATATAGTAGCGCTGGTGAATGGGAACCGTGAAAATAAGTATATCGCATCCGGTAGCGTGCAGCTTATCCAGAATATGCTGGTAAGCTACAACAAAGAAACTGAAGGAGCTGTAAATATCAGCGACGAGGGAGAATCACTCGCTATTTCCTCGCCGGTAGATGGTTCTTATATGACGATGGCGACGCAGGCAAAGGGAGATGTGAAAGGAAGCGGACAAAAGTCGGCCTTCGTCCTCAGAAGTCTCTATAACCTGGCAGGATTTGCTTTTGTCGTTCCCCAGATGCCTCAGACAGGAAAGATCGTGCGCTTTGAAGGGGACAAAAGGACTAATGAAAACGATCCTGACATGGTTACCCTCGAACTATCCAGCGGAAACAAGACGGATACAGTATCCTTCTATGGTGGTAAAGGGCTGACAGGCTACCAGCATCAGTCCGAAATAGGAGGCCTTACCGTATCCATCGGCTATGGATCAGCCATTTACAATACGCCTTTTGCACTAAAACTCAAGAAATTCAAGATGGAGAAATATCCCGGCAGTACGAGTCCTGCGTCATACGCCTCTGATGTACTGGTTGTGGACGGAGGCTCTGAGACTCCTTATACAATTTTCATGAACCACGTGCTCGACCACAGGGGTTACCGTTTCTTTCAATCGAGCTATGACCAGGATGAAAAAGGGACAGTGTTGTCTGTAAATCATGATTTCTGGGGTACCTCTACTACTTACGGTGGATACGCCTTCCTGTTCTTTGGTATGTTTGCTACACTCTTCTGGAAAGGGACACGATTCTCGAAGCTGAACGAACAACTTAGATCCCTTTCACGTAAGACTTTGCCTGTACTTCTCTTCATTTCATTCACAACAGCAGGCTTTGCCCAGGATATTGACATGCACGGGCCGTCTAAAGGGGATCAGCTTCAGCAGGAACACAATCACGATCATGACCACTCTCATGACGACGGTCACGACCACGCACACGATCATCAGCATGCACCGGCACAAACAGGTCCGGCGGCTCCCATTGAAATTCCGGAACAGATCAATGACCCGAAAGCATTTGCCGCAGCAATAAAGATTGACAAAGACCACGCAGCGCGTTTTGGCTCGCTGCTTGTTCAGAACTTTGACGGCCGCATTGAGCCCGTAAACACTCTTGCACTGGAAATACTAAGAAAGCTGTATCAGAAAGATACTTTCTACGGCCTTGATGCCAATCAATTCCTGCTTTCGGCATCGACAGAACCTATTGCCTGGGCAAGAGTACCTCTTGTGAAGGTGAACCCAAGGGGAGGCCCGGAATTAATGAAAGCAGTAAAAGCGACTCCTGAAGGGTACACATCCCTGGTAAATCTTTTCGAATTCGGCCCTGACGGCCAGCCGCATTTTGTCCTGGAGGCTGAATATCAGAAAGCATTTGCGCGGAAAGCTTCCGAGCAGAACAGCTACGACAAAGAGCTTATTGAACTGAATGATAAACTGCAGGTGATGCAGTATCTTCTTAGCGGACAGTATCTGCGTGTTCTTCCCGTTCCGGGCGACCCGAATAATACCTGGATCTCGTGGGGAGCTGATCACGCACATAATGCAAGTATAAAAGATAATCTTTTTGCAGCTTACCTGAAAGAAGTGATTATGACGTCTTCTTCGTATAACTGGAATAAGGCTGATCAGCTTTTGCAGCAACTTAAAGACAATCAGAAACGCCTTGCAAAAGATATCATTCCTTCTGATGCAAAGGTAAAATGGGAACTGCGCTATAATACCTGGAACATCTTCTTTAAACTGATGATCGCATATGCATTGCTCGGAGCACTTGTACTGGCACTTGCATTCACCCGCTTGTTCACAGAATCAAAGATTGTTAAAAGGCTGATATCGGGATTGCTGGTCCTGGTAACAGCCGGAGCTCTTATACAGGCAGCCGGACTGGGGATAAGGTGGTATATTTCAGGGCATGAGCCCTGGAGCAACGGCTATGAAGCGGTGATGTTTATCAGCTGGACCGGAGTTGTCGCTGGTCTCATCCTTTACAGGAACAACAACGCCTTCATTCCTGCTGCGGGCTGTCTTATTGCCGTTATGCTGATGGGGTTTGCTCATGGAGGCTCTCAAATGAACCCCCAGATCACCCCGCTGGTACCTGTCCTTAAGTCCTACTGGCTGATGATCCACGTGGCGATCATTACGTCCAGCTACGGCTTTTTCGGATTGAGCGCGCTAATAGGGATGGTAGTGCTTCTCCTGTATATCGTTAATAACAAAAAAATTGAAGGCAAACTTATTTCCTCCGTCAATGAGCTTTCCATTGTTAATGAAATGTCGCTGACCGTTGGCCTCTTTCTTCTCACAGTCGGGACCTTCCTGGGAGGGATCTGGGCAAACGAGAGCTGGGGACGGTACTGGAGCTGGGACCCAAAAGAAACCTGGGCCTTCATATCGGTTATTATTTACGCGTTTGTGCTGCATGTACGGCTGATCCCGAAAATGCAGGGCAAATATCTCTTTAACCTGCTGTCATTGATAAGCTTCTCCAGTGTGATCATGACCTATTTTGGGGTTAACTACTATTTATCAGGCCTGCATTCATATGCTAAGGGAGATCCTGTACCTGTACCTTCATGGGTATATATAGCAATATCCATTATAGCCCTGGTAGCTGCTTTGTCTTATTGGCGGTACCGGAACTGGAAACTTAAGCCCGGCACGGGGACAAACAGTCAGACACGTTAAGGTTTAAGGTAATCCTTTAAACATAACTTATTAATATTAAAGAGGAAGATGGGAGCCATCTTCCTCTTTTTGTATGCAGGCTTTTGCTTTTAAAGGCTTTTATTCTTTGGACTCAAACCTGCTTCTGCTGAGTTACTCTTCTCCCGGCCTCATTTCAGGAAGAAAAACAGAACTGAATTCTTTATTGTCATACAGAAATGGCGGCAAGTGACCTATATCACAATATTAAAATATCATTTTTAGGCTGTCCCTGAAATAGAAAAAAAGGTTATAGAGGTGGTTCATTAAAGGAAATTTAACAAGTACGATTTACTCTTAAATATTTACTAAAAATGCTCTGAGAAGTTCAAAAACGCAGATTTTTATTTTGACAATGCTTTACTTTGATAAAAAAAAGATCACCAAAAAGTACAAGCATTATGAAAACTATAAAAACTATAATCCTCGCATTTTGCATCATATTTTCTTTCAATTCATTTGCAGGCAACGATACTTCCAGAGACCAGAAACTCAGCATGAACTATGCAGTTCAAACGTACATTGACGCAATGACGCAGGGCAAGATCAAAGATCTTCCGGAGGTTCTTGAAAACGATGTAAAATTCACCGTAACGCAGGGTCAGAACATTGTGAACTTCAGCAAAAATCAAATGCTCGCGGCGCTCAAAGGATCTGAAAACATGCAGCAAAACTGTAAAACCAACTTTACGGTAGTAGAGCAGAATGAAGCACAATCCATTGTAAAGATCAGCATGATGTACGATATGTTCACCAGGATTAACTATGTGACTA
>JBQGEO010000831.1:0-4213 GCA_052039655.1 Pararcticibacter sp. | reverse complement strand
ACAGTGAATTATCTTCAAAAAAAAACGGGACAAACGATCAAAATCTGACGTTGTCCCGTTGGGTGCACCCGAAGGGATTCGAACCCCTATCATCAGAACCGGAATCTGACATTCTATCCATTGAACTACGGGTGCGTAGTGCCGGTTATCGGCGGCACAAATATATATATTCCCGCCTTATGCGGCAAGGAACTTAAACATTAAATCTGAAGTGCATGATATCACCGTCTTCTACTATGTAGGTTTTGCCTTCCACACTTAATTTTCCTGCTTCTTTACAGGCTGCTTCCGAACCGTACGTAATAAAATCAGCATATTTGATCACTTCAGCCCGGATAAAACCTTTTTCAAAATCGCTGTGGATAACGCCGGCAGCCTGGGGGGCGGTGAAGCCTTTTGTAATAGTCCAGGCGCGTACTTCCTGAACACCGGCTGTAAAATAGGTTGCAAGGTTCAGAAGGTGATATGCAGCCCGGATCAGCCGGCTGACTCCCGATTCTTCAAGCCCCAGATCATTCAGGAACATCTGGCGCTCGTCATAGCTTTCAAGCTCTGCAATCTCCGATTCTATTTTTGCTGAGATGATCAGAACTTCAGCGTTTTCCTCCTTTACTGCCTCTCTCACCTGTTCAACATACGCATTTCCTGAAGTAACAGATCCTTCATCCACATTACAAACATACATAACCGGTTTTTCCGTAAGCAGGAACAAATCAGCAATATATTCTTTATCCTCTTCGGAGATAGGTGCGGTGCGGACAGATTTGCCGGATTCGAGGTGTGTTTTTACGATGGAGCATACTTCATAAGCCTTTTTTGCTTCCTTGTCTCCGCCGGTTTTAGCCATTTTCTCAACCTTCTGAATCTTTTTCGAAACAGTTTCGAGGTCTTTAAGTTGCAGCTCAGTATCAATGATTTCCTTGTCCCGGATCGGGTCTACTGAACCATCCACGTGAACAACATTCCCGTCATCGAAACAGCGCAGAACGTGAATAATAGCATTGGTGGCACGGATATTTCCCAAAAACTGATTGCCAAGACCTTCTCCTTTACTGGCACCCTTAACGAGCCCGGCAATATCCACGATTTCAATCGTATTGGGAACGATCCGGTTGGGTTTAACCAGTTCCGCGAGCTTGGTTAAGCGCTCGTCGGGCACGGTGATAACCCCGACATTCGGTTCTATCGTGCAAAACGGAAAGTTTGCAGCCTGAGCTTTCGCATTAGATAAACAATTAAAGAGAGTTGATTTTCCAACGTTGGGTAAACCAACGATTCCGCATTGTAAAGCCATGTATATTTTGTAGTTATGAGATTTGTATTTATAGCAATGTGATTAGAATTATGAAGAATGGGCAAAACGGTAGCCGATCAGCTTATAGACCAGTTTGGCCAGTGTATATTCAGAGAGAATGCTGCCCTCGAGAGGAGCACATTCCACCACATCAAAACCTACTACGTTTCTTTCCCGGCAGACCGCTTTGAGAAGTTCTGTTGTTTCAGTCCAAAACAGGCCATTGGGTTCTGCGGTTCCGACGGCGGGAATAACAGAAGGGTCAAAGCCGTCGGCATCTATGGTTATGTACACATTATTTCCCATCGGGGCGATCAGCTCCTCTATCCACAATGGATTTTTTCTGATCTGATGAGCATAGAACGTGTGGATGTTATCCGACTTCTTTATTAATTCAGCTTCTTCTTTCGCCTGCGCCCTTATACCGGCCTGGCAGATCGTGACTCCCAGCTCATGAACCCGGGCCATTACACAGGCATGGGAGTAAGGATTGTCATGGTAGCTGTCTCTGAGATCAGAATGTGCATCAATCTGAAGGATAGTAAGATCCCGGTATTTTTTTGTAAATGCCTTCACAATGCCCAGCGTGACAGTATGCTCAGCTCCAAGAGAAACGACAAACTTGTTGTCTTTCAACAGGCTTGCTGTCTCCCGTTCGATATAATTTACGGCATCCTCATCTACTTTTTCTGTGAAATCAAGCGGAGGACGGGTACATATACCAGTTTTGTCAACTATCTCGGTATCCAGTTCCTCATCATAACACTCCACATATTCGGAAGCTCTTACAATTGCTTCCGGCCCTTTTGCCGAGCCGCTAAGGTATGACGAGGTGTGCTCATACGGAAGTTGTTGAATGACTACCTTGCTGCTTTCATAAGCATACAACGATTCATCCTGCAATCCCAGAAATAGAGTAGTTGCTAAAGCCTTCATAAAAATAAAAGGCAAAGATAAGAATAAGAATTTGACGGCAGGTCTATAAAAAGAAAACCATCCCCGGAGTTGCAGGGATGGATAAAATCTTGCGGTATTAGGCTATATCTCGAAAGAAAAGTCATCCTCTGCACGTGCAGGTTCTGCATGACTTTCGTTCAATTCATATCTTTTTTCTACAACATCCTGATGTTCCTTGATGTATTCAACGGTTTCTTTCAACCCTTCAGAAAATTTCTCGAAATCCTCCTTATACAGGAAAATTTTGTGCTTTACAAAAACTCCATCTTCTAAACGCTTCTTACTCTCCGTAACCGTGATGTAATAGTCGTTGGACCGCGTTGCTTTTACATCAAAAAAATAGGTACGCTTCCCGGCTCTTACTTTTTTTGAAAAAACCTCTTCTCTCTCTTTGTTATCAAAATCTCCCATGTTATAGTTAAAAGTTTGGTTGCGGTAAATATAATGTATTAATTTTTAAACTTCAAAATACATTTTTTAATGTTATAACGGCGAATTGCCTTTAAGTTTGTTGTTCTTCAAGCAATTGCTTTTCGTATAAGCTCATATAAGCGCCCTTTTGTGCCATTAAGCTGTCGTGATTTCCCTGTTCCACAATCCTGCCATCCTCCATGACAAGGATAATATCCGCATTTTTAATCGTCGAAACACGATGGGCAATGATGACACTTGTTTTGCCTTCCATATTTTTTCCAAGATTACTCAGGATCTCTTCTTCAGTTTTTGTATCCACCGCCGACAGGCAATCATCCAGAATAAGCAACTGCGGCTGCTTTATTAATGCGCGCGCTATGGAAATCCGTTGTTTCTGCCCTCCCGACAGGGTTATGCCGCGTTCTCCGATCATGGTCTCAAACCCATTTTCAAAGTGCAGGATGTTTTCATACACAGCAGCTTCCCGCGCTGCTGTTTCTACTTCCCCGGTTATGGTTGTGGTTCGGCCAAAAGCAATGTTGTTGGCAATTGTATCAGAGAAAAGGAATACCTCCTGAGGGACAAATCCGGCCTGGCTTCTGTAGCTCTTCAGATCAAGTTCCTGTATGGCTCTGCCGTCTACGTATATTTTTCCGGAGGTAGCGTCGTACATTCTTAGCAGCAGGTTCGCAATTGTCGACTTTCCTGATCCCGTTCGCCCTATAATTGCCAGGAACTGCCCGGGCCTGACTTCAAAGGAAACATCAGATAACGCTTTTATGCCGGTATCCGGATAGGTGAAACTGACATTCTCGAACTTTATATGGCCCTGAAGTTCCGTCCTCACTCCATCCTCTGTAGTTATTTCAGGTTGGGTATGAAGAAATTCGTTAATCCTTTTTTGGGAAGCGGCAGCCCTTTGTACAAGGGACGTGACCCAGCCCAGCGACATTACCGGGAACATCAGTTGATTCAGATACACGATAAATTCTGCGATGTTGCCAGAAGTGATGGTTCCGTTCATCACTTCTACGCCGCCGGCATATATGGTAATGATCGTACTCAGGCCGATCAGCAGGAGCATTACGGGATAAAAAAGAGCCTGTACCTGGATAAGATCCAGGGATGTTTTTTTATAATCCTCACTTTCGCCCGCGAACTTCCTCATCACCTCATCTTCCCGTCCATATGCTTTTATTACCCTGATACCTGAAAATGTCTCCTGTACGAATCCTGATAGCTTTGAAAGTTGCTGCTGGATTTTTTCACTTCTCTGATTGATGATATTATGTACCTTATAAATGGCAAAAGCAAGAACGGGCAGCGGGAGCAGACTATATATGGCAAGCTTCATGTTCACATCTACCATCACTACGATCACCAGGATAAAGAGTACAATAGTGTTGATGGTATACATAATTGCCGGTCCCACATACATCCTCACCCTGCTTACGTCTTCTGTCACCCGGTTCATCAGATCCCCGGTATTATTTCTCCGGTAGAAGGCCATGGTCAGTTGCTGGTAATGCTGGTAGATTTCATTTTTCA
>JBQGEO010000830.1:0-4449 GCA_052039655.1 Pararcticibacter sp. | reverse complement strand
AGATGCTCAAACAGGTGAGCGAAACCTGTTTTTTCCGGGGTCTCATCCCGGGCACCCACATCATATAATATATTAACTACCGCCATCGGAGTAGTGTGATCTTCGTGTACCAGGACTTTTAATCCGTTGCTTAGTGTAAATCTTTCAAATGTTACCATTCAGGTGTCGAATTCGATGTAAGTGGCAAAGGTAGGCTTTTAAAGTTTAAAGTTGAGAGTTGAAAGGTTAAAGTTGGGAGTAGAAAGTTTAAAGTGGGGAGTTTAAAAGTTGGTTGTGGGAACGGGCAATTGCGGATTGTGTGTGTGTGTGTCACACCGGAAAGACAGAATTGAGGCCGATTACCAAAGCTGGATTTTGATAATGTCTGCTAGTTGATTACGGATAGTTGATTGCCGGGAGCTAAAAACTGAATGCTGATAGCTGAGAGCCGATAGCTAAATGCTAACAGCTGATAGCTGAAGGCCGATAGCTAATTGCTAACAGCTGATTGCCAAAAGCTGAAAGCTGAAAGCTTTTTTTTCCTGCTTTCAGCTTTTTTATCTACCTTTGTAACCCGTACAAAAGCATGATATTTCACGGATTTCCGGAATATCATGAAAACTCACAATACACATGACCAAATACATTTTTGTTACGGGCGGCGTAACTTCGTCGTTAGGAAAAGGAATTATTTCTGCTTCATTAGCTAAGCTTCTTCAGGCACGCGGATATCGTGTGACAATTCAAAAATTTGATCCTTACATCAATATTGATCCGGGAACGCTTAACCCTTATGAGCATGGTGAATGTTATGTAACGGAAGACGGAGCAGAAACCGACCTTGACCTTGGTCATTACGAGCGTTTTTTAAACGTCCCTACATCACAGGCAAATAATATCACCACAGGGCGGATCTACCAGAATGTTATTAATAAAGAACGTGAAGGTGCTTACCTGGGAAAAACAGTCCAGGTGGTTCCGCATATCACGGATGAAATTAAGCGCAACGTCCGGATATTGGGAGAAAACGGGGAATATGATCTTGTGATCACCGAGCTTGGAGGTACCGTAGGCGATATTGAGTCCCTTCCCTATATAGAAGCGGTAAGACAGTTCAGGTGGGAAACCGGCTATAATAATTCGCTTGTAATACACCTCACCCTGATCCCCTTCCTTGCTGCGGCAGGCGAGTTAAAGACTAAGCCAACACAGCATTCTGTGAAGACGCTTCTGGAGTACGGAATCCAGCCTGACGTACTTGTTTGCCGTACAGAACATCACCTTTCTCCCGATCTCAGACGGAAAATTGCGCTGTTCTGTAATGTAAACATCAACGCCGTAGTAGAATCTATTGATGCTTCTACGATCTACGATGTTCCGCTTCTGATGCTTAAAGAGCAGCTGGACAAAACGGTACTTGCCAAGCTGAAGCTTTCAACTAAGAATGATCCCAACCTTGAGAACTGGAAAAACTTTCTCGGCAGACTCAAAAATCCTACCTCGGAAGTTCGTATTGGCCTGGTGGGCAAATATGTGGAGCTTCCAGATGCGTATAAATCCATCAATGAAGCTTTTATTCATGCCGGGGCAAGCAATGAATGCAAAGTAAAGGTTGTGTGTGTGCATTCAGAAAGCATTACAGAGGAAAACGTTGCTGAGCGTCTTGCAGGACTACATGGTGTGCTGGTTGCTCCAGGATTCGGAAACCGGGGAATTGAAGGAAAAATCAACGCGATCCGCTATGTGAGAGAAAACAATATTCCTTTCTTTGGTATCTGTTTGGGTATGCAGTGTGCGGTGATTGAGTTCGGACGGAATGTGCTGGGATTAAATGCGGCTCATAGTACTGAAATGGACGAGAACACTCCTTATCCTGTGATTTCCATGATGGAAGAACAGAAAAAGATAAAGAATAAAGGGGGAACCATGCGGCTGGGAGCTTATACCTGTGACCTGAAGAAAGGGTCGAAGGCCGCGGCTATCTACGGAAAACCTCAGGTTTCGGAACGTCACCGTCATCGTTACGAGTTCAATAACGAATATTTAAAGAAATACGAAGATGCTGGTATGATTGCCTCAGGAATTAATCCGGATAATAACCTTGTTGAGATTGTTGAACTGAAGAACCATCCGTTTTTCGTAGCAGGTCAATTTCACCCGGAATTAAAGTCGACTGTTGCCAATCCTCACCCACTTTTTGTTAACTTTGTCGCCGCTTCTCTGGGATATGCCCGGAAAAATAAAATTTTGAAAGAGGATATCAGCAAATAAATGGATAGAAACACGTTCACAGGGTTATTTTTAATCTTAATTATTCTTATCGGGTTCACCTATTTCACCCGTCCATCGGAAGAGGAGATCAAACGGGAAAGAATAGTACAAGATTCGCTGACCCGGGTAAAATCAGGAAAACAGGCACCGGCTGCTGTACAGCCAAAACAGAAAAATGAAGTACCGGCAGTGGATTCATCCCTGCTCCGCGGGCCTTTTGGTCCCGCAAATCAGGGAACAGAAGCAACCGTGCTTCTGCAGAACGAACACCTGAAAGTGAATCTCAGTACAAAAGGTGGCCGGATCGCTTCTGTTGAATTAAAAGAGTATAAGACCTACGATAAAAAACCACTTATTCTTTTTAACGGGGAGGACAGTAATTTCGGTTTGGTATTGCATGCAGGTAATAACGTTATCAGCACCAAAAATCTTTACTTCACTCCTTCTGCTGAGCAGCTGACTGTCAGCAGTAAAGATTCGGGATCTGTCACAATGCGCCTGCCCTATTCAGCAGACCAGTATATCGACTATATCTATTCTTTAAGGGGAGATAGTTATAAGGTTGACTTAAAGATTGTTACCCACGGTCTTCAAAATGTACTTTCACCTGCCCAGCCGCTATCGCTCACGTGGGACGCAACGCTCAGGCAGAAAGAAAAGGACATTGCAAGTGAACACCGGTATTCAGGAGCGTATTTTAATCATGCGGATAACGAGGTTGATCACATCGGAACAACTAAAGATGAAAAGAAGGAACTTGGCGAAGATGGTAAAATACGGTGGGTATCATTTAAACAACACTTCTTCTCGAATGTGCTGATTTCAAAAAATGGTTTTGATAAAGGTTCGCTATCTGTCAGCACTTCTGCAGCTCCGGGAGTTGTGAAATCTTTCTCTGCCTCTATGCAGCTGCCTGCGCCTAAGCAGGCCGAAAATGTTTACCCTTTGGAGTTTTATTTCGGTCCGAATCGTTTTGTAACGCTTAAAGCCCAGGGATACGACCTTGAACGCCAGATAGACCTTGGCTGGGGGCCGTTGAAATACATTAACCGTGTTGTTGTAATTCCAATTTTCAACTTCCTGGAAGGGTTGAACTGGAACTACGGATTAATTATCCTGGTACTGACGATCCTTCTGAAGCTTGTCTTATCGCCTCTTACATACAAATCTTACCTGTCGATGGCCAAGATGCGTGTTCTGAAGCCCGAAATGGATGAGATTAAAGCAAAGGTCGGTGAAGACAATCCGACTCTTCTGCAACAGGAATATCTTAAGCTTTATAAAAAAGCCGGAGTAAATCCTCTTGGCGGATGCATTCCGATGGTGTTGCAATTGCCTATTGTTATGGCATTCTTCTTCTTCTTCCCCAATCTTTTCGAGCTGAGGCAGGAGAGCTTTTTATGGATGAAGGACTTATCCACCTATGATTCGGTGATCAATTTTACGAAGATCCCGCTTATCAATATTGATCATGTGAGCTTAATGTGTTTGCTGATGACCATATCCACCCTGATTATTACTTACTTCAATAATCAGACTTCGGGGGCTACCGGTCAGATGAAATACATCGGATACATTACGCCGGTCATTTTCCTTGGAGTACTGAACAGTTATCCGTCGGGACTGAATTATTACTACTTCCTGGCCAACCTGCTTACATTCGTTCAGCAAATGATCATCAGGCAGTGGGTAAATGATGATAAGATCCATGCCAGGATCCAGGAGAATAAAAAGAAGCCGGAGACTGAGAAGAAAAAATCAAAGTTTCAGCAGCGTATGGACGACTATATGCGTCAGCAGCAGACGAAAGCACGCGATCAATCAAAGAAAAAATAGCATTAGACTAATCAGTCTTAAAGACAAACAGATAACATCTCTCCTGGCAGAGATCCAAAACAAGGCTCCGGTATCACCGGAGCCTTGTTTTTTTATCGGCAATTAACTTTCCACAATCAAAGGTCTTTTGTTGAAAACATCCTGTATTTTTATCCGATTTTTACCTTTAGACTTGCAGCTGTTTCCGGTTCCATTCTTTCATCCAGAAAAGAAGGATTAAAAGGGAACCCGGTGAGAATCCGGGACTATCCCCGTAGCTGTAAGTTCCGCATGGGGTTTAACCATTACGTCACTGTTTGCCGAGGCAGATGGGAAGGCGGTTAAACCGGAACAAGTCAGAATACCTGCCGGAAGCAGATTGTA
>JBQGEO010000829.1:0-5237 GCA_052039655.1 Pararcticibacter sp. | reverse complement strand
ATAGTGTGTTTTTTTCTACCTATTTTTAGGTATTTTAATCCTTTGTGAATTGATTTATCTAAGTTTTGATTTTTTAGGTTGATATTTGCATAATTGGCCTCCTTCGACGCCTACGGAAACGCTATCCATGAATAAATATCTAATCTTTCTGTTGTTGTTATTTAGCAGGAGCGCTTTTGCCCAGCAACAAATCCCGCTGGATGAAAAGCGGCATGTAGACAGCCTTACGACCGTGCTCCGGTCAACAAGTACGGACAGCGCAAAAGCTATTGCCAGTTTCATGCTGGTTGAGTACTGGAAGTTTAAAGACACCACCAAAAGCAAGACATTTCTTATAAAAGGAAGACAACTGGCCGGCAAGTCAGCATATCTCCGGGCTTTGTCACACTTTTACGAGGGGCAATACTATTATAACTGGAACGTTCGTAAAGCAGCAGCGGCTTTTGAAAAAGCACAAAAGGCGTTGTCTGCCTTTCACACGCCTGCAGCTTATGGCCGGCAGGCTGCCGCCTGGTACAATTACGCGTTGATGAACCGGGATAAAGGCTATGAGTTTATAGCTCGGATTACACTTCAATACGTGCTCCCCAATGCGGAGAAAGCGGGCGATAAAATAATGCTCGCCCATTTCTACACTCAACTTTCAACCATACTGATGAATAATTATCAGTTTGCGAAAGCCGACAATTACAACAATAAGGCTATTGCCCTATTGGAAAAGACAAATCCAGCATCGACCAATCTGCTCTTTGCATACCTCAGCGGTGTAAGTATTAATTGTTATGATGGCAAACCGGCAGCAGCGAAGATTCTACTACAAAAAGCAAAGGCCTTGCTGGCACCTTTCCCGGGCTCGGTCAATTATCCTCTGTACTATTATAATGAGGCTTTATACTTCACAACAGTGAAGTCATACAAACAGGCGCTTCAAAGTGCTGATAGAGGATTAGTATTGGCTGGAAAGTATAACCAAAAGCAGTTATACCAGCAATTTTTCTTTCGTAAGTATGCTGCTTATGCAGAACTAAAGAAATATGCTAACGCCCAACGAGTTCTGCTGGATATCGTGAAAGATGGTACGCTACTGTCGAGTGTAAATGATAAGGCGATGATATATGGCGAACTGGCTAAAAACAGTAGCCTGATGGGGGATTATAAACAGGCCTATCTTTGGCAAACCAGGCACCAGCAGTTGACTGATAGCATTCATGATAGCCAAACCGAAATTAAAATCAACGAGTTGGAAACGAAATACCGTTCGATTGAGAGCCAGAAAAGGATCGCGCACCTGCAGGCTCAGAACAAGCAAGCCGAACTGGGAGCAAAGAACCAGCACCTTTTCAACTGGCTGCTGGGTACCGGCTGCCTGTCGCTACTGGTCATTCTTGGAATGGTAATGCTCAATGCAAGAAACAGTCGGAAACTGGCAGTGCAAAAGGAGATTAATTACCAGCAACAACTACATGAACTGGAACAAAAGCAGCAGCTTAAAATTACCAAGGCTATGCTGGACGGGGAGGAGCACGAGCGGGAACGGGTTGCGCGTGATCTGCATGATGGATTGGGCGGTATGCTGGCGGGTGTCAAGATCGGCTTGTCGGGACTGGTAAATACAAACGGTGGCGTTGAGCAGGAAAAAGACTTATACCGGATCATCGGCCAGCTGGATTCGTCGGTCAGTGAACTGCGACGTATTGCACGGAACCTGTTGCCCGAAACGCTCCTGAAATTCGGCCTGGAAGTATCATTGAAGGATCTTACCGAATTTTATATGCGCGACGGGCTGCATATCGACTTTCAGACGTTTTATATTCAAAAAGATATAGCGCTTAGTGTTCAGCTCAATATTTATCGCATTGTACAGGAACTGCTTTCGAATGCTATCCGGCATGCGCAGGCAAAAAACATCCTCTTGCAATGTAGCCAAAACGACTCCGTATTTTTTATTACATTAGAGGATGACGGTATCGGTTTTGATCCCGCTATTTTGGAAACACGCAGGGGAATGGGACTTGAAAACCTGAAGAATCGTATTGGTTACCTAAAAGGAAAATTTGAATTGCGTTCCGTGATCAATGAGGGTACCTCTATTAACATCGAACTTAATACCAACGCTGATGCCTGAGTTGCTTACCGCTATTGTCGACGATCACCCTATCGTGATTGAAGGCTTGAAGACACTCCTTTCGCATGAGACAAACCTGAAGATCATAGGTGGTTTTTGCAAAGGCGAAGATTTTTTATCCTACCTCAGTGGCCATGCCCTCGATCTGGTGCTTTTAGATGTTACCCTGCCGGACATCAGTGGAATCGAATTATGTCAAAGGATCAAACAAATCTCTTTATCAACCAGCATTTTGATCCTAAGTAACCATACTGAAAGGAGTATCATTATGCAGGCGATACAAAATGGTGCCAGCGGGTATTTATTAAAAAACAGCTCGATTGATGAATTAAGACATTGCATAGCAGAAGCAGTCAAAGGAAATATCTGCTATAGTAAAGAGGTAATGGAGATCATCAGCAGGCCGTCGAAAAACGAACTGCAGGGTGTACCACGGCTTACACGCCGCGAAAAGGAAATACTTGCGCTTATCGCTGCGGGTAAAACCAGCCAGGTGATAGGTCAGGAGTTATTTCTTAGTCCGCTTACTGTTGACACTCACCGCAAGAATCTGATTCAGAAATTTGGTGTAAAAAATGTAGCCGAGCTTATTATGGCTGCTAATCAGCAGCAGTTGCTTTAAATAAGGATGAATTCAAAGGCTGCTGAGTTTGAAATCTCTTACAGTACCAGAGCCTGTAAAAGCAATCCGCACGCCGACGATGCGGCCAATCCCTTTTGGAAACTTGTCCCTGAAAACAAGAGTACCGTTCAGGCTGATTCCGATCTCTGCGGAAGATGCGGCACACCTTAACTGTACGGGCTTGTTGAAGTCAACGCCAAAACCTGAAAGGTTATGGGTCTTGCCATCAATGGCGCGGTCGCCCAGCAAAAGCAACAGATCCCCTACACAACCCGGAGCTGACATCGGGATCCTGATTACGCCTCCGGTTCCGAGTAGCATAACACTCGCTTGCCGGCACGGTGCGGAAACCCGTGTAAAAGTATTTTGCAGCAACATGGAAAGTTCAAAAGCTTCCGATGGAACTTCCATGTCCTTAGCAACGCGTGAGAGAAGGAAAACGGGAGGCTCGTTCTGATAGTCTTTGGAACCGGTGTTCAGATCTGCTTCTTTAAGTCCCATCCAGTCGTCTTTCATATACAGTTCCCTTGGCAGGTAGCTTGGGATCGGTTCTTTCTGAAGAACGCCGATCCAGTCGGATTCGATAAGAAGGTCATGCTCTTTAACTACCGAATCGTCCAGAACGAGCTTAGCACGGTAATAACCCGGCAGGTAATACGTGCTGGAGTACTCGTGCCTGTTCTTATCAACCTTAAACCTCCGTCTTTTATCCCAGTTCTGCTGGATAAAAACGCTGTCCGCATTGGACATGGCGGCATCGTACTCAAATATGACGGTATTTGGTATACCACTGGTAACCGGCTTGCTTGAAAAGCGGATGTTGCTATACCTCAAGGTTTTCACGGACAGCCTTTGTAAGACAAATGCGATCAGCGTTAAAGTAATAGTGGCAACGGTCACCAGGAGTGGAATTTTATACTTTTTCTTTGTGACTTTCGGCTCCTCCAACGCTGCCGTTGTTCCTTCCTGCCATTGACAGAAAGATCTCCAGTTTGGAAAATCCACAAACCGGGCCAGCGCATCCAGCGTCGCCAGGTTCGGCGTGCTGTTATACTTGACTTTTCCCCAGATCCGCTTCAGGGTGCTGGCACTTAACAGAACTCCTGTCTTTTTAAATATCTCCCCGCTCAGGGTTTCAAAGTCCTGGGACTGCCAATTTTCACTTTTTCCCCAACCAATCCGGATTTCCACCAGCGTCCTGTATTTTTCGATAAAAAACTGGGTATCAGTCATGTTGTTAACCTGTTCACACTTGAACGGATTTGAACCCGCCTTGAATTTAAATTCCAGAGATTTTCTTTTTCCTTTGGCTGCAATGATAATAATGCAAAGGTTAAAAACAAATTTTTCTGATGAACCGATTTAACAAAACAAGTATTTGCCTGGTATTGATTTGTTGCGCCTTCAATGTCCTGGGACAAAAGTCGATCCGTGTACCGCTGGAAAAGGATAACCTTAGGGCAATGAACCGGGAAATTGAGATCCTTTCCGATGAGCACAAAGGCAGTGTGGTGCGGGTTAATGAGCAGGATAACCCGGGAGTAGTATGGATAAATGGTTTGCACTTTAAAAGTGGCAGCATTGAATTCGATGTGAAGGGAAAGGATGTGCTGCAGGAGAGTTTTGTGGGTATCGCTTTTCATGGCAGCAACGATAGTACTTATGAATCGGTCTATTGCAGACCCTTTAATTTTAATGCAAAGGATAGTGTGAGAAAAGCACATGCGATTCAGTATATCGCCCTACCCAATTATGACTGGCCTTACTTAAGGAAAAACTTTCCCGGAAAATACGAAGCACAGGTAAAGTCCTTCATCGATCCCAACGATTGGTTCCATGTAAAGGTCGAGGTAAGTGGCAGACTGATCCGGGTTTTCATTAACGGGGAAAGGATCCCATTGCTCGAAATCTCTCCATTGAGAGAACAGCTTGATGGAAAGCTCGGCTTGTGGGTGGGGCACGGCTCCGGCGGGGCATTTTCGAACCTGGTGATCACCGGAGGGCAATGGATCAAAAAATAAACCAGCATACAGCCTGAAAAATGACTTCACTGACCGTGTATATTCCACTTTAGAGCCCCTTGAATTTGCAGGAAAATGATATATTGGACCAGAAATATGAACGCCTGGGAAGGCCGGCAAATATTCAGTTAAATGAAACACCTTATTTTAATTCTGCTATCAGCAGCGGGCATCCTGCTGGGGGGCGCCACAATGAATCGGACGGGGTATAATCAGACATATTCTTTTAAGATGGATACGCTGACCTATGTGGACAGCTCCCGAAATAGAAAAATTCCGGTTGCGCTTTATCGACCGGAGCAAATAAGGCCACGGTTGATCATCTTCAGCCATGGCTATGGACAGAATAAAGGCGGCGACTATCTAGCCTATTCCTACCTGACAGATTTTCTGGCTGCAAAGGGATTCTTTGTAGCCAGCATCCAGCATGAACTTTTCACTGATGAACTAATGCCCGCAACAGGCATTC
>JBQGEO010000828.1:0-2231 GCA_052039655.1 Pararcticibacter sp. | reverse complement strand
AAAAAACTTCTGCTACCGCCTCTTCAACGTCTACATCGCCGTCTTCTGAGATCGCAATCAACTTTACAACCCTTGATTCATTCACGAGCACAGGATCATATTTTACCCTCACCTTCACATAATTACGGGTAAACCCATGCATGTATCCTTCCTTTTCATCACTTTCGAAAAGAACCTCTTCATTCTTTCCCAACTGCTGCTCATAAAACGCGCGCCGCTTTTTATCCGACAGTATATGCAGCATTTTGCTTCTGTCTGCCCGTTGCGCTCCCGGAACATTACCCGCCATCTCCGCAGCAAGCGTATTTTCCCGTTCCGAATACGTAAACACATGCAGATATGAAACATCAAGGTTATTCAGGAAATCATAGGTATCAAGAAAATCCTCCCTCGTTTCTCCGGGAAAGCCAACTATCACATCCACACCTATGCAGCATTCGGGCATCAGTTCCTTTATTTTGGCAACCCTTTCCGTATACAATTCCCTCTTATAGCGCCTCCGCATCAGTCCAAGGATCTTATTGCTGCCCGACTGAAGCGGAATATGAAAATGGGGAACAAACTTCTTCGAGCCGGCCACAAATTCGATAATTTCGTTGCTTAACAAATTGGGTTCAATAGAAGAAATCCGGATACGCTCTATTCCATCCACTTCATCCAGTGCCCTCACCAGGTCAAAGAACCTGTCTTCCCGTTTCCCTTCCCGGATACCAAAGTCGCCAATATTAACCCCCGTGAGCACAATCTCTTTCACTCCCGACGCCGCAATCTCTCCAGCCTGGCTGATGACCTTTTCAATTGTACTGCTCCGGCTGTTTCCACGCGCCATCGGAATTGTGCAAAACGTACAGGAATAGTCGCATCCGTCCTGGACTTTCAGAAAAGTTCTTGTTCTGTCACCATAAGAATAAGAAGCAACAAACTCGTTGACCTCTTCTATCGGCTTATTGTATACAGTCGCCTTAGGTTGTTTAGTGAGATCTGTCAGGAACTCCACGATCCTGAACTTTTCAGCGGCGCCAAGCACCATATCAACACCGGGAATTTCAGATATTTCCTTAGGTTTCAGCTGGGCATAACAGCCCACTATAATAACATACGCGTTCGGTGAATACCTCAATGCTTCCTTCACCACCTTACGGCACTTCTTATCAGCATTATCCGTCACCGAACAGGTATTGATGAGATACACGTCCGGCTTATCGGTAAAACTAACAGTTTCAAATCCAGCCTGACTAAACTGCCGGCCAATGGTTGAAGTTTCGGAATAATTAAGCTTGCAACCCAGCGTATAAAATGCAACCTTCCTGCTCATAATCAGGGGGCAAAGATACGTAATTTTATCAACTCCCCTCACCCCACCGGTAAGAGGCATTGTCAATGCCTGCAAGGTCAAGCACACGGTCGGTCACCGTAGCAGCGATTGCCTCAATGGAATCAGGCCTGCTGTAAAACGACGGACTGGCCGGACAAATGAGTCCACCTGCTTCCGTAACCGTCTTCATATTGTTAATATGTATGAGACTCAGCGGCGTATCCCGTGTAACCAGGATCAGTCTTCTTCTTTCTTTCAGGATAACATCTGCCGCACGGGTTGTCAGGTCATTTGAAATCCCTGCAGCTATACGGCCAAGAGTCCCCATTGAGCAGGGACAGATAATCATGGTATCGTACTTTGCAGATCCCGACGCGAACGGAGCATTGAAATCAGTCTTACTGTAGATCCTGAAAGGATACCCTGTAAACCCGTCATTGCCGAGCTCATACCGCCAAACCTCCTTAGCGTTGTCCGACATGATCAATCCAACTTCAAGCAAGTCCTGCAAAACTTTCATCTTATCTAACAATACCTTTGCATAAATGGACCCACTCGCCCCGGTTACAGCAATAACGATCTTTCTTTTCACCATCTTTTGTGCATACTTCTAAACGGCAAGATAAAAAAAAGGGTCGAATACGAATATTCGACCCTACATCTACCTATGAAAAACATGCCCTTTGGGAGGGCTAATACAAAAGTAGATTTTAAATTAACAACGCCACAGCATTTTAAGCAGTTTCTCCGTAAATGTCGAAGTATGGCTACACGTTTATTTTTATGAACACATCAAATCTTATTCACATTTCATCCATTTTTCACAAAATTTTATTTAATTCGTAGACTTCAAAAGATATACAATGAGCTTAAATAAGTTAGAAGAATATATAGAGACCGGGAATCACCATGACTT
>JBQGEO010000827.1:0-2979 GCA_052039655.1 Pararcticibacter sp. | reverse complement strand
TCCAGATCACTCTGGCGCAAAAGGTTCTCTTTGTTTTCCTTTTTTATTTCATCTATTAATTTTTCGAGCCTCTCCTGTTTGTTAAGCAAATTCTCTATCTGATTTTTTTCATCGAAAGAAAGGCTCTTTTTGCTAAGGAGGTCTCTGTTCATTTTTACAGCTTCTTTTTCAATAGTCCTGGCCTGACGGATGGCCTGTTCCATTTTATTCTTAATACTTTCAGCCGATTTCTCACTTTTACGAACAATTTCTTCTTCCGTATCAAGTTTGAACGTTTTTATTTCAGAGCTTGTTGATTTAGGGCCGTTGAATCCGTCATTATCAAATACTTCAAAGAAGTACTCTATTTCCTGGCCCGGCTTTAGTCCGGTTCTTTTCGGGTTCCAGGTATGGAAAAAGCTGCTTTCCGTACTGTTCTTATTGACCGGGATATTCTCGCTTTGATATTTTTTACCTTTTTCGTCTGACAGTTTATAATTGAACTTTACACCGGAGAAACCGTGGTCGTCAGAAATTTTACCGACAAAATAGAACGAGTTGCGATTGATAGAATCAATTTGTCCGGAGACTTCGATAGAAGGGCGCAGATCGGGTATTACGTTCAGGCTGTAAGAAACAGAGGGATTGTTTTTTACTTCATTGTTTACCGGTCTTATCGCGATAGCGGCATTCTTTCTCGCAGTAATAGTAAGTACAAAGGAATTTACGGAAGCGGGGCTTAGTTCTGAAAGGATGCTATCAGTTTTAAAATGGATCAAATTTGTATTCTCAGTGGAAAATCTCCATGTTATCCTTGTCCCTTCAGGCACGGTAAGATCTCCGGCGTTGTGAAGAGATTCTGTTTTTCTTTCCAGGTAAGAAGGGTAATGAAGAAGGACCTTAAAATCTAACAGGGAGGGTCTTTTTTTGACTTCTATTTCAAAGGGAGGTGAACGAAAGCCTCCTCCTGATAGCCGGAAGATCTTGTTTTGCTGTAAATTCCGGAAAGTATAATTAAAAAGGATAATATTTTCACGGTCAAGCTTAAAGCTGTTGATCCCATCTTCCAGATAAACATCCTGTGGAATTTCATTACCCGTTATTTTGACCCTCAGAGTAAGATCTTCGCCCTGAACAGCGTGAAGCTTTCCATTTAGAACGTGAAACGTGAAGGGGGCCTTTTTAATATACTCCTTATTATAATGAATGATGCGTTCTGTTCCTTCACTAAGTATGGAAGGTGCTGTTAAAGCTATTAATACAATTACAATGAGAGGAGGTATCACAAAACGGAGGTATCTCCTGTTCTCAGAGATATTAATTGCGGACGTGAAAGGAATGGGACTCAGATCTGCAATCTTTTGA
This sequence comes from Pararcticibacter sp., assembly GCA_052039655.1. GTDB lineage: Bacteria > Bacteroidota > Bacteroidia > Sphingobacteriales > Sphingobacteriaceae > Arcticibacter. Next base: position 1,635 of record JBQGEO010000827.1, on the reverse strand, counting down.
TTAATACCCGCTTCAATCAATGCCCTCTGATGCAGATTTTCATCTGCAAGTTTCTTCAATTGAAGTGTGTTTAACAATTTATCTTCTATGTGACTAAAATGTTTTCCTATTATTTCTGAGGCCTGTTCATGAGAGATTGTCTTTCCCAGCTTGAAATAAGAAAGGAGAGGTACCGCTATTGTTCTGACAACAATACTTACATTCAGGAATAGAAAACTGAAGAAAAGAAGACTTCGTACAAGCTGGTCAAAGTTGCCATAATATTCTGCTATAGTAACCAGTATGTAGGATATAAAAAGGGACGCAGCAAGGTAAATAGTTCCTCTCACCACCATATTCAGGTAGTATTTCCGGATGAACTCATCTATTTTTTTTATGAGAGAAGAATAATTTCCGGCAATGTGCTCTGTTCCCATTCTTTTCACTTACCAAAATAACGAAAAATGCAAAGACTTGTTACCCATTTACTAACATTCATAACGTACGCAAACGATTGCATGTTTTGCATTAATTTCATTTGCTGTATAATTCGGAAGTATTAGCAGATTAAAGATCCATTGATTAGTAATGTGTTATCATAACTGGCTGCTTAATTCTCCGCTTACTAGTAAAAAAACGTACAATAAGTGCGGGCTCCTTAGAAAAATAGAATCAGGGCTTAATTATTTAAGCAGAAGCAATTAAGCCCTGACCGGATTCACGATGTGAGGAACATCCTGTTAGCTCAGCATTAAGCCGGCAACAGTAGTATTTGCGGTTTCATCAATTAATATTGCACCACCGTTAGCTCGCAGAGATGTATAGGTATCATATACTATAGGAGAGGCCGTTTTAATGGTTACATGTACAACATCGTTTAATGAAGCTTTTTCAATTCCCTCCTGTCTTTCGAGAGTATTCACATCCAGTTTGAAGTTGATCTGTTTGACAATGCAGCGAACCCTCCGGCTCTGCACCTGCAAAAGATATTTACCTCCTGCTGTCAGGGGTTTGCTATCCATCCAGCAAAGAGTGGCTTCAACTTCCTGGCTTACTATCGGAGCAGAACTTCCTGTAACGATAACATCTCCTCTGTTGATGTCGATATCATCCTTTAACCGGAGAACTGCGCTCTGCGGCGCAAAAGCTTCTTCTACCTCTATCCCGTGGACTTCAACAGCTTCAATCTCAGATTCAATATGATCAGGCAATACAACGATCTTATCTCCTTTTTTGTAGGTGCCGCTTAATACTTTTCCTGCATATCCACGGTAATCGTGGAGATCATCAGACTGTGGTCGTATAACGTATTGCACAGGAAACCGGGAATCTGAGAAATCAAGGTCTCTCACTACATCTATAGTCTCCAGCAAGTCAAGCAGAGTCTGACCGGTATACCAGGGAGTATTCGGAGAAGAGTTTACAATATTGTCGCCATTAAGTGCACTCACTGGAATAAACCTGACATCTTTCATATTCAGGGTCTCAGCCATGCGGGAATATTCATCAACAATGGAATTATATGCAGCTTCCGAATAATCTATCATATCCATTTTGTTGATGGTCACAACCACGTGAGGGATCTGTAAAAGCGACGCGATGATACTATGACGGCGGGTTTGTTCTACCACTCCCTGCCTTGCATCTATCAGGATA